>JBEKWZ010000462.1:0-4057 GCA_049512555.1 Candidatus Sulfotelmatobacter sp.
TCCTTTGACTCGTCGAGCAGAGTGCGCATTTCCTTTGCTTCGTCGGTCAGGTCTTGTGCCTTCTCTGCATTTAGCACATTAACAATCGCATTGTTCAATGCCGGAGTAATCGTATCTTTAGCCGGTGGCAAGTGGAAAAGAGAAATGCGAAAAAAATCGTCCGCCCACGGGAGCATCCCCGTACCGGCCGGATTGTATACGCGGAGCAAGGCATGGACGGCGGCAAAAGCCTCATCGGCGCCGTCTGCGCCGATCTGAGAGATTAGCTCCATTACAGCTATGGGCGACAGTAGCAGATGCCCTTGCAGCTTCTTTGCCAAATCTCGTTGCGCGAAGGCGATTCCAAAATACCGAAGCACGTTCGTATCGGCATAGATTTTTGTCATTTACTCACCTCGAATGCGCCGACGCTGCCCACAGCCAAGTGTAGCGCGCCGCCTGAATCCAACCTTGATCGATCTTCATCTATCCATCATGCACCCGGAAGAAAGCATCTTTTCAGCGGCCGTTGCGAACTCCCTTCCCTTGAACCAGGACGATGGTTTGGCGCACAGAGCGGCACCCACGGAGCACGCAACGAGCGACACTGGCTTCGCACAAGACGCTCCCCTGCTCGACGCATATTCAACCGCCGTGACCGGCGCGGTCGAGCGCATGAATCCGTCGGTGGTGAATATTGAAGTGCATCAAGCTGTGCCCGCAGGTGGCGCTGGACGCGGGCATTCGGGCGAGCCGCAAAATAAAGAGCGGCGCGGTGGAGGGTCGGGATTTGTGTTCACTCCCGATGGTCTGATCCTCACCAATAGTCACGTGGTGCACGACGCGGTGCGCATCGGCGTGACCATGAACGACGGACGCCGCATGCCGGCCACCCTAATTGGAGATGATCCGGCGAGCGACCTGGCCGTGATTCGCTTGGAGCAGCCGCACTTCGGCGAACCCGGTCTGACTGCCGCGGCTCTCGGCGATTCGCAACGCCTGCGCGTGGGCCAGATCGTGATTGCGATTGGCGCGCCCTATGGATTTCAGTCGACGGTGACGGCTGGAGTGGTGAGCGCGCTGGGGCGGTCGCTGCGGTCGTATTCCGGGCGGCTGATTGACGACGTGATCCAGACCGACGCTTCCCTGAACCCAGGCAACTCGGGCGGGCCGCTGGTCGATTCCGCCGGACGCGTAGTAGGCGTGAATACTGCGACTATCTTGCCCGCGCAGGGAATTTGTTTTGCCATCGGCATCAACACGGCAAAGTTTGTGGCCAGCCGGTTGCTGCGCGATGGACGCATCCGGCGCAGCTATATTGGCGTCTCGGCGCAGACCGTGCCCGTGCACCGGCGCGTGGTGCGGTTCTACGATCTGCCGAAAGAGATGGGCGCGATGGTGCTTGGCGTGGAAGAGAAGAGTCCGGCGAAGCGCGCAGGCCTGCGTGAAGGGGACATCATCGTTGCGCTCGAGGGCCAGCCGGTGGCCGGAGTCGATGACCTGCACCGCGTGCTGACCGACGTGCGCGTAGGCCAGAGTTGCTCGCTGACCGTGCTGCGCTGGACCGACAAGCTGGAGTTGAAGGTTGTGCCGGAGGAAGCACGGTAGATTATGTGGTGCGGGCACTCCTGCCCGCTCATGCGGGAGGCCATCAGGATCGCTGGTGGTCAGAGTTCGCGGGCAGGAGTGCCCGCGCCACACTTGCAATTCCCGTCATTGCATCCCCTGACTCCCTGTGGTAGCCTCATACCGTGACCACTTTGCAGGACAAAGTAGCCTCATTGGCACCCCAGGGGCTGGACCGCAAGGAAAGCGAAGTTTACCGGCGGCTGGATCCGACGCGGCTCCCCAGACATATCGCCATCATCATGGACGGCAACGGGCGCTGGGCTAAACGGCGGCACATGCCGCGCGTAGCCGGACATCGCGCCGGAGTCACGGCAGTCCGGTCCACGGTGGAGACGGCGGCGCGCATTCATATTCCGGCGCTCACGCTCTACGCATTTTCTGAAGAGAACTGGAAGAAGCGGCCGAAGAGCGAGGTCGGATTCCTGATGGGCCTGTTGAGCCGCTACCTGAAGGCGGAAGTTCCCACGCTCAACAAAAACAATATTCGCCTGGAATATATCGGGCGGCAGCACGAACTGCCGGAAGACGTGCAGGAGCGCATGGAGTGGGCCCGCGCGGCCACGGCGAGCAACTCGGGCATGGTGCTGACGCTGGCGCTCAACTACAGCGCACGCAGCGAACTGGTGGACGCGTTCCGCTCCATGGTGAACGCAGCGGCGCAGAACGGCGGGATTGACCACCTGGACATCGATGAAGATATGGTGGGCAGGCATCTGTACACGCGGCATTTGCCCGACCCCGACCTGGTAGTACGGACTTCGGGCGAGATGCGGTTGAGTAATTTCCTGCTATGGCAGCTGGCTTATGCCGAGATTTATGTAACCCCGACGTTGTGGCCGGATTTTCGGGGAGTGCATCTGCTCGAGGGCATCGCGGAATATCAGAAGCGCGAGCGGCGCTATGGCGGACTGAATCATCATGACTCAAATCATCATGATTCGAATCACGACTCGCACGCAGCAGTTGAAACCGCTTCGGCTTCAGAATCAAAATCTTAACCACAGAGGTCACAGAGTTTCACTGGGAAGCGCGGTTTCCTCCGTGATTCTCTGTGGCCTCTGTGGTTAAATTTTTGAATTCGTGCAAAGATCGTAAGGGCGCGGCAGAGGGCTGGCGTCGCCGCTGAAACCAACTTCCCCTTGCTCAAACGCATCGCGACCGCGGTCGTCCTGATTCCGATAGTGCTGGCACTCATTTTGCGGGCGCCGGTGCCGGTGGTGACAGTCGTCGCCGCCCTGGTGGCGCTGGTCACCATCCACGAATTTCTGAAGCTAACGGAATCCTACGGCGTGCAACCAATGCGCCTGCCGACGTACATTCTTGCGGGATTATTCTTCCTGGCGCTGGCCGTAAGCACAGCTGGCGAAACTCCACTCTCAGCTGCGGGAAAATTCCTGGTTGTTCTGGCCTTTGCCGCGGCGATTGCGCCGTTCTTGTTTCTCACGATCGCGATGCGGCGCGAGGATTTGCGCAGTGGATATCCGGCTTCGGCGGCTTCGGTCTTTGCGTTTACTTACATTGCGCTGCCCATGGGAATGCTGGTGCAGCTTCGCGAGCAGGCGGCGGGGGCGTTCTATTTGCTGTATCTGCTTCTGGTCGTCTGGGCCGGAGATATTTTCGCGTATTTTGTGGGCAAGTCCGTCGGGCGGCACTTGATGTCGCCGCGCATCAGCCCCAAGAAAACGTGGGAAGGCACGGCGGCTTCGGTCGTGGCCAGCGTGGGCGTGGGATGGCTCCTGTTTCGCTACGCTCTGCCCTTAAGCTCGGCGCTGCTGCAGGTTGGGCTGATCGAGCGGCGGGACGGCTTGTTCGGGCTGGAGCAGCCGGCGATGGGGCCGGTCATTGTTCTGACAATCGTAGTCAACGTAGCCGCGCAGCTCGGCGATATTGTCGAATCGCTAGTCAAGCGGGGCGCGGGCGTGAAAGATTCCGGAGCGATTCTCCCGGGCCACGGCGGCATGCTCGACCGCATTGACGCCCTGCTGTTTGCCGCTCCGGTATTATGGTTTTACACAGCTTGGCGTGCGATGCAGTGATTCGGCCCCAGCGGCTAAAGCCGTACTCAAAACTCAAAAAAGTTGCGGCGCGGCTTAAAGCCGCGCCCTTTCAAGGCCACTCCAAAGCTAAATTCACTGCTGCAGTCTGGCCGCACACTCCCTGGCGCCAGAAGCGCGTAAAATAGAAGGTCTGTGCCGATTCGGCCTTAATTCATGAAACGCATCGCCATCCTCGGATCGACGGGCTCGATTGGGCGCAGCACGCTCAGTGTGGCCGAGTCATATCCTGAGCGATTTCAGATTGTGGCGCTGGCGGCGGGGGCGAATCTTGAGGCGGCATTCGAGCAGGCGCGGCGTTGGCGGCCGCGGGTTATCTCGATCGCGTCGGAAGCCGATGCCGACATTCTGCGCTCGCGCCTAAAGAAAGAAGAGCTGGGCGAGATTGAAGTTGT
>JBEKWZ010000463.1:0-4053 GCA_049512555.1 Candidatus Sulfotelmatobacter sp.
ATTTCCGGCACCGAGGCCAAGGTCATCGTCACCAATCTGGCGAAAACCTCGGTCCTGCTGCAGCTTCTGCAATTGCGTAAGATTTCCCACGCCATGCCCTTCGAGCGCTGCCGCTTGAACGATCCTCTGGTCGGCGGGATGACCTGGACTCAGGAAATAGGTCGCCGCATTCTGGCCTGCACCGGACATGAATTCGAAGGCCCGATCGCAGCCTCCATGACGTTCTATGCCGCGGGCCGCATGTTTCGCACCGACTGGTTTCGCTCGCAGATTCAGGTGCGCGACGGCCGCATCGTCAGCCTCGAGCCCAGCACCATGCCCACGCGCCGCGTGCGCGCGGTCGAACGCAAGGGCTCGTCCGAACGCCGCCGCGAATTCGTGCAGGACGTAACCGCCGGAGTCGCCCCGGAAAAAGATAAAATCAAACCCGACGAAAGCTACTTCGTCACCGGAGCTGGAGCCTCATAACGTTCCTTAATCAGTAATCAGTGCCGGCCGCGCGCGACGAACGGTAGTGGTGCAGTTTGAATGGGACCCGGGGGCGCGGCGTCATCCCGAAGGCCCGCGTCTTTTCCAGCGGGACGAGGGATCTCCCTGCGACATCCCTTGCCGGGAGATCCCTCCTTCCGCCTGAAGAACGGCTCCACTCGGGATGACCCATCTGTGGGCAAAACACGCAAACTGCACCACTACCCGATGAACCTTCGCGGTGCTCGAAGCTGCGGCCGGCTGCTATCCTTCTGCTGACCTCCTCAGAAAACTTAAGATCACAATTTGTGATCTCAAGTTTGAAAGCGGGCTCTGCATATGGCAAGGACAAAGACAGCGATCGCTGTTGCAAAGAAAGTGGATTCGAAAATCTTCGTTCTCCGTGGTCAGAGAGTCATTCTCGACGCCGACCTCGCGGAACTCTACGGCGTGCAAGTCCGGCACCTAAATCAGCAGGTCAAGCGCAATGCAAAGCGATTTCCTCTCGCCTTTCGCTTTCAGCTCTCCCCGCACGAATGGAAAATCTTGAGATCACAAAATGTGATCTCAAGTGAGGGCCACGGCGGTGCACGCTATCGCCCCTACGCCTTTACCGAACACGGCGCCATCATGGCGGCCACCGTGCTGAACTCTGAACGCGCCATCGAAATGAGCGTGTTCGTGGTTCTTGCTTTTGTGCGAATGCGCCGCGCCATCGCCGGAAACCGCCACATTCTGACCAAGCTGGCGGAACTGGAACGCCGGTTGGAGGCTCACGACGCCGATATCCAAGACTTGATGGAAGCCATTCGCGAACTCATGAGCCCCGCCGAACCCAGCCGCACCCGCATCGGCTTCGAAGCGCCCTCGGATCGAGGCGGCAAGGCCCTTAAGGGATCGCTCAGCGCAAACACGAAACGAGGCGTAAATTCAGTTTCTCAGACGCCTTCGGTAACCTTACCGAAGGTCAAGCCTCCCGCTCCAATGCACTAAAGATCTCGCGCGCCCTGCCGATCCTATCTCTTAGGAGACCAGCAAATGATCAATCCAATCAGCAGCGTGCACCCCAGCATCGTTCAGCCCAGCAGCGTCCACCAAGTCTCGCAGCCGCCCGCGCAACCCAAGCCCGATCCCCAGGCTCAGACTCCGCCCGTGGCCAAGTCTGGTGCGCTTTCGCACGACCAAGTTACCCTGAGGAGCGCAGGCCAGACCGACGGCGACCGCAAATAACGGCAAAGTCACAATGGCAGAAGTTCAAACGCCGGGTAGCTCGACGCCAGTTCTGGAAAACTCTCGAGGGGCGAGCCCGCAGCCACGGGAAAATAGCGCTGCACTTCGCGCTTGAAGCTGTCGAGGTAGGCTTTCAGCACCGGGGGTTTCTCGGCATCGGGCATCGCACGCAGGCGAAATCTCCGGCGTGTGCTTCCCTTTTTCAGCGTGATCTCTCCTGCGGACTCGGCATTACGCACCCACTGCGTCCGTCCGCGCGGAGCTACCAGATAGTGCTTGCCGTTCCATTCCAGCAGATCGACTGGCGTGGAGTAGAGCTTGCCAGTTTTCCTTCCGCGGACCTCGAGCAGATAAGCGTGGGAGAAACCAATACCAAGGCCGACAAGAAATCCGTAGACGCGGTTGAATATCTTTTCGACACTGGTTGGTTCGCGGAATACGGGCAGGCTGGAATTCATAGCTTGATTCTAGCGCGCCCGCTACACCTGCTTCACGAAGCGCAACGACGCGGAATTCATGCAGTAGCGAAGATGCGTGGGCTCAGGCCCGTCGTCGAAGACATGGCCGAGATGCGCATCGCACTCGGTGCAGGCGACGGCGGTGCGGACCATTCCGAAAGTTCTGTCGCGGATCTCGGTAACATTTTCGGCGGCGATCGGGGCCCAGAAGCTGGGCCATCCCGTGCCCGATTCAAACTTGGTCGCCGAATCGAAAAGCGCGTTGTCGCAGCAGATGCAGCGGTAAATGCCCTTGTCGTGGAGATTCCAGTATTTGCCAGAGAAGGCGATTTCGGTATCGGCGTGGCGCGTAATGTCGAACGCATTGCCCGAAAGCTGCTTGCGCCACTCTTCTTCCGTCTTTACTACCTTCGCAATGCGAACTTGTTTCAGCCTCTGACCGGAATCCGAAAACGACATAACCGTAACTTCCCTGGGCTCAGACCCCGCGGCTGGTGCGGCTTCCAGGATCGTGGGCTTCTTCCATTGCCAGAGCGCCAGGCCTCCAATGGCGGCCGCTGCACTCGCCAGAAATGCCCGACGGCGCAGGTTCGTGCGTTCAGGCGCTGCTTCGCGATTCAGATCGGAATCGAACATCGTTTTCTCCTTGACGATTACTTCCCCGAGTAAAGGTCGGGAAACTCCTGGCGCAGGTGCTCAACCTTAGGAGCATCGTTGAACAGGATGTAAGGCTGATTCGGATGCAGCGCGGCGTAGTTCTGGTGGTAGGCCTCAGCCGGGTAGAAAGCCTGCAAGGGCACAACCTTGGTAGCGATAGGGCGTGGAAACACCCCGGCCTTGTCGAGTTGAGCAATATAAGCCTCGGCAATGTGTTTCTGCTCGTCGCTTGCGTAAAAAATTGACGAACGATATTGCGTGCCCTCGTCTGGTCCCTGCCGGTTGAGTTGCGTGGGATCGTGGGCGACCGAGAAGAAGACGCGCAGCAATTCGCAATACGTAATCTGCGAAGGATCGTAGACAATCTGCACCGACTCGGCGTGCCCGGTTTCCCCGGTGCTGACGACCTCGTATTCGGCGGTTTTGGCCGAGCCCCCTGAGTAGCCCGAGGTCGCGCTGATGACTCCCTTCACATGCTGGTAGACCGCCTGCACGCCCCAGAAACATCCGCCCGAAACCACGGCAGTCTCCTTCCCAGGCGCGGTGGCGCGAGGAGCATCCTCGGTGGGCGCGGGCACCGGGCCGGATGAACTCGGGCTAGCTTTGGCACTGCAAGCCGTGCTGCCAAGTAAAGCGGCAAAAAGAATTAGAGCTAAGCGAATCGAAGATTGCATTTTGCTTCCCCTCGTGAAGTACGAAACTTATGGGCTATCAGATTGGAGTAGCAAGCACGATAAAAGTTTCAAGGTCGGCCCGCATGAAGATGTGGCGGCGAGTGAGACGTAGCAAGCCACGTCTCTATGTCTCTATGACTACAACTTCTTACTTGCTTTTTCGCCTTCTGTTCGCCAATAATGGCGCTATGGCCATCACACGCAGGCAGCGGGAAGTGTATGACTTCATTTCGCGATTCGTGGCGGAGCACGGATATTCTCCTTCGTTTGAGGAGATTGGCAAAGGGCTAGATCTGACTTCTCTGGCGACCGTGCACAAGCACGTCACCAACCTGGAGAAGAAGGGACTGCTCACGCGCGACTACAACCGCAGCCGCTCGATTGATCTGTTGCCTCCCAAGGGACGGCTCAAGCAGGCGATGAGCGTGAACACTGGCCTGGTGCTGCCTCTGCTGGGGCGCATCGCGGCCGGGCAGCCGATCGAAGCCGTGCAGAACAACGAAACAATTTCGCTGGCCGACTTTGTGCGCTCGAAAGAAGTGTTCGTGCTCGAAGTCCGCGGCGAC
>JBEKWZ010000464.1:0-4049 GCA_049512555.1 Candidatus Sulfotelmatobacter sp.
TGCAGACGGCCGCGCGAGACACTGGATCTTCATCGCATCGACCAAGCAGCCGCGGAATGCCGAAAGGCATTGTGTATTCCGTGAACTCGGCTTTGTGCGTCCGATCGGCTTGCAGGTCCTTGATCTCCGGCGGAAGGCGACCAAACTGTGCGGGATGGGAGGAGTCGACCAGAACCATTCCGGCAACGTCACTGCGGTACAGGCTGGCGTAGAGCCGCGCATTGAATCCACCAACGGAATGCCCGACGAGCACATAGGGCGGCGCAATGCCCGCCGCCTGTAGCAGCGCATGCAATTCGGTGGCAATCACTCTGCTGGTCCGAGGTTGAGAACTGGGTTCGCTATAGCCCAGCCCTGCGCGGTCGTAGGAGCACACCCGGGCGAATTTCGCGATCTGGGGCTGCACCTTGCGCCACGAAAGGTAGGTGTCGCCCAGGCCCGAGTCGAGAATCACCGTGGGACTCCCCTCTCCCGTGCAGTCAATGTGCATTTTGAATCCGCCGGCGTCGAAGCGGCTTCCGGCCATGGGATTAAAGCGCCGGTCGCGAGCCTCAAAGATGTTTTCGTAGATCATTCCCGCAGCGGCGAGGAACAACACGAGCGCGAGCAAGCCGATGACGATGCGGCGAAGCCGCGAATGAGCAAGCGCCGGTAGCGGCGCAACGTTGTTCATGATGATTTGAATGCGCGTCCCGAGCGATGCGCATCCGGTGGCAGGTATTCTACATGACCGGGGGCGCTGTGATGCCCATGACCGCCAGGCAGCGAATCAACTCCCGCCGAACCACTGCGACCGTGGCCAGCAGAAATTGCTTCCGCTTCTCGTCCGGTTCGCTCAGGATGGGATGGCGATGGTAAAACGTGTTGAAAAGCTGCCCGAGTTGGAACACATGTTTCGCCAGGTACGCCGGTTCGGTCGTGGCAATAGACTGGTCGATCACAGTCGACGTCTTGGACGACGCCAACCACAACTCCCAAATCTCGTCGGCGCCTTCGCCGCTTAGAAACTCCGCCAGATCTGCGGGCGCGATGCGGCTGGCAACATCTCCGCAGAAAGTCTCGGGATCAAGTCCCGCCTTCCGAAAAATGCTGGTCGCCCGCACCACGACATATTGCGCGTAGGGTCCGGTCTCGCCTTCGAAGCTGAGCGCCTCTTTGAAATCGAACGCGATCACCGACTGCTTGGTGTACTTCAGCATGAAGTAGCGCAGCGCGCCGATTGCGATCTGTGTGGCAATCTCCTGGCGCTCCCGCTCGCTCAGTTGCGGATGCCGCGAGTCGACTTCCTTCTTGGCGGAAGCGATAAGCTGGTCGAGCAGATCGTCGGCCTTGACGC
Source organism: Candidatus Sulfotelmatobacter sp. (assembly GCA_049512555.1). GTDB lineage: Bacteria > Acidobacteriota > Terriglobia > Terriglobales > Acidobacteriaceae > Sulfotelmatobacter. The sequence continues at coordinate 1,337 of JBEKWZ010000464.1, forward strand.
CGAAACCCTTACGTCCGCTGACTTCGATGTAGGAGCGCGCCTTGTCCTCTTCGCTCAACTCGTAGCCGAGTTCCGCGGCGCACCGCGGCGTGAGTGCGACCATCTCGTAAGAGAAGTGCGTGTAGTGGTTCGCTGCCTCGCCGTGACCCAGGCCGCGCAGCGCTTCAATCACCGTGTTCTGCGCCTCGGATTGCCGGGCGTCAATCACGTTGTAAATTTCGGCGACATCGCCGAAGTGAGGATGATCCTTCTCACCGTGGGCCGTCGAAATCCAGCACTCGTGCTGGTTCGGATAGCGGTAAAACTTGCGGTAGCCGAAGTCGCGCCCCAGCAGCCCGAACTTCCACATGTGATAGGCGATGTCCTTGCCGACATACCCAACGGTGCCATTGGAGCGGACGATCACCTTCTGATCTTCCTCGGTGATCTTGTCTTCCTCTGTGGATTTCTTTTCCTCTGTGGCCCCTGTGTCCTCTGTGGTGGAATTTGATTTCGCAGTCCCCGCGCGCCGCATCACCCAGCAGCCCTTATTCTTGCCCTCGCTCTCGAAAGTCAGTACGCCAGCTTCTTTCAGCTTGGTGAATGCCGCATCCCAAAAGTGCAGGTGCAGAATTTCGCTCTCGCGCGGCAGAAAATCATATTCAATGTCGAGCCGGTCCATGGTCTCCAGATGGCGACGCAGCACGGCAACTGAAATCAGCTCGGCAATGGCGGCAGTTTCCGTTGTCTCATCTTCAATGGCGTGCAGGGTCTGCATCCGCGCCTGCAGATTCTGTTTGTCGGCCGCGTACCACTGCGAGACCCGGGCATACAGGTCCCAGCAGTAGTAGTCGAAACGCGGCTGCTGGGTAAGCGCTTCGATTTCCGCACGAGTTTTCTTTTCGATTTGAGTGAAGCCGACGACGACATCAGCCACCTGCACGCCGGTGTTGTCGATGTAGTTCTGAACATCGACTTCCCTGCCCGCCCTGCGCAACAGCCGCACGAACGTGTCGCCGAGAATGGCGTTGCGCAGATGACCGATGTGCGCGGCTTTGTTGGGATTGATGCTGGAGTGCTCGACTAGAATCTTGCCGGAAGGGACATCGACGTGCGGCCTTTGATCCGCGGCCAGCGCCGAGGCCATCCATCCCCGGTCAATCCTAACGTTCAGATAGCCGGGAGGCGCAACCTGCATCTCCGCGATGCCCTCAATGTCGCCGGCGCCGATCTCAGCCCGAATCATTTCCGCGATCTTTAGCGGCGATGAGCGTAGAGGCTTGGCGAAAGGAAACATCGGAATCGCGAAGTCCCCCAGTTCAACCTTCGGAGGCTGCTCCACAACCACGCGCGGCAACGTGGCCTCAGGATAACGGCGCTGCAGACACCCCAGCACGCGCCCAGCCAGACGATGTTCCAGATGACGATACAAAGAGTCCCTCTAACCTATTGAAGAAACAGTGATTTTATCAGAGTGGGCAGTGGGTGCGCGTTTGACGGAGGTGGTTCGCTTCCCTATGATGAAAGATCTCGTTCGTGACGGCTCAAACCCTTCACCGCAGAGGCCACAGAGGTCGCGCAGATCGCTTCTCAGTTTGATTTCCTCTGTGATTTCTCCGTGTCCTCTGTGGTTAAGATTTAGATCTTATGCGTATCGCCTATCTAGAATGTTTTTCCGGGATGAGCGGCGACATGTTTCTGGGCGCGCTCGTCGATGCCGGAGTTCCGCCGCGGGTGCTGGAAGACGCCGTGGCGGCGCTGAACGTAGGCGCACGGCTGGAGATTTCGCGAGTCGTCCGCAGCGGCATTTCTGCGACCAAGGTTGACGTGTGGGTGGACGGCGAGAAAGATCTTCCGCGGGAACAATACTGGGCAAGGCAAAGTGCGGCGCGGGCGCTCTCGCCCCCGAACGCTAACCATGAGCACGGCCACCATAGTCATCACGAACACGAGCATCATCACAACCACGAGCGCCCCTCAGAGGCCGACAGTTCGCGGGCAGGAGTGCCCGCGCCACACGAACCCGCGCACTTCCATCCGCATGGACGCGGCCTGAACGAGATTCGCGAGATCATCAGCAAGGCCGAAATCAGCGACCCCGCCAAGAAAACGGCCGTCGCCATCTTTGAGGCTTTAGCGACAGCCGAGGCCAAGATCCATGCGACATCCATCGAGAAAGTTCACTTCCACGAAGTCGGCGCCGTGGATGCCATGGTCGACATCGTCTGCGCTGCCGTGGGCGGCGAAGCTCTCGGAGTCGACGAGATCATCTGCTCGCCACTAAATGTTGGCGGGGGGATAGTGCAGTGTGCGCACGGATCGTTTCCGGTGCCAGCTCCCGCCACGGTCGAGTTGCTGAAAGGCGCCCCGGTGTATTCCTCGGGCGTGCAGGCGGAGTTGGTCACTCCCACCGGAGCCGCGATCGTGAAGACTCTGGCGAAGCGCTTCGCCGCGTTCCCCGAGATGAAAATCGAAAAGTCAGGTTACGGCGCGGGCTCGCGTGACTTCCCCGGACATCCGAACGTCGTGCGATTAACGATCGGCGAGGCCGCGTCAACACTAGCGGCGAAAACGGCGTCCGACACGGTGACTGTGCTGGAAGCAAACCTCGACGATCTGAATCCGCAGGTATTCGGATACGTGATGGATCGTTTATTCGAAGAGGGAGCGCTCGATGCGTTCGGCATGCCGGTGCAGATGAAAAAGAACCGTCCCGGAACGCTGCTCACTGTAC
>JBEKWZ010000465.1:0-4048 GCA_049512555.1 Candidatus Sulfotelmatobacter sp.
TCTTCGCGAGAAGTGGGGACTTTGAATTCCAAGGGAATCACCGATGACCGGTGCCCCATTCTAACGTCGCGTGCTTTGCGACGTTAGAATGGGAATTTTGACTTCCACTACTCCAGCACCCCCGCCGTCATCCATCTCACCGCCTTCCCATGCAAATGAATCCTCAACCCCGTCGCCGCCCGGTCCAACTCCGCATTCCCCGTCTTCGCCGTCAACGTCGCGTTATACGACTTCACAAACTCGCTCGCCGTCAGCGGAGGCTGCTTCTTCGTCTGCTTCACCGCCTGGGCCATCATCGCCGTCGACGCATTCGGATCCACCAGCGGCACAATCGCCGCCAGCGATTGCACTTCCGAAAGCACAATCCCGATCACTGCCGTGATCTTCGTTTGGGTCGCCGCATCCTTAATATGCAAACTGCCCAGCAGCCCCTGCAGGTTCGCCTGCACCGCGTTGATCGCCGTCTGAATCTGGTTCAGAATCCCCGGCTTCGCCGTCGCATCCGCCGCCTGGTACGCCGTAATCAGCGACTGGATCAGCTGCAAGTCCGCCCCCGCCTGCGTTCCCGCGTTCTGAATCGTCTGCAGATCCGTCGCCGAAACGCTCTTCCCCTGCAGCGCCGCCACCAGCGCAATAATATTTGCCGCCGCCGGAATCAGCGCCGCCACCACCTGCTCCGCCTCCGCAATCCAACTCGTCGAACATCCCGCCAGCGTAATGCTCACGCACAAGACGAGCCCCAAGCCCGCTCGCCAAAAACGATTGCCGTTCTTCATTTCTCCTCCGTGATTCCTCTCGAATCCTTCAACCTTCAAACACACCTCAACCCTCGCGCCCAAAACCTCAGTCACGCTTCACACCCTGACTTGTTGTTGGAATCGCCGCTAACTAGTGGTCGGCATAAGGCCCCGTTAATCCGCAAGCACTCGCGCAAAAATAAATATTCCGCGTCTCTGCCGCGTCGATCGCCCCAGCCGCCACTCCCAGGTCAGTCCCGTCCGACGCCTGATATGTTCCCCCACCCGCATAAAGACTCGCATTGTTATTGCAAGGCGCGTCCCCCGCATGGCACAGCCGGTACTGGTGCCAATCATTCAAAATCACCGGAAACGCGCTCGTGCTCATCGCCCCCAAAATCCCGCTGCACGATCCCACCGTCGGGTCACTGCCCGTGCAGTAAGAATTGGGCACCCCATACAACGTCACCGGAGTCGCAGCCACGTGCGTACTGCTGTATTCCGTGTAACAAGCGGCCATTCCCCCCGCTCCCGCCGTGCCGTGCCCCGGACAAGTTACTGCCGCGTCCCTCCCCGCGAGCAGCACATTGTTGAACACTTCGGTGGTCGCATCCATCGCCTTGGTCTGACTTCGCGTCCCCTCGGCAAAAGTCGAGTTCACCCCACCCCCCACGATAATGCTGTTGGTGAACGTCATATTCCGCGCAAACGCATAAGGATTTGTCCCGCCATTCGATGAGCTAGAGGGATCGTTGGAGTAACTCGCGTTCGTGGAAAAATCGCTGTTATGAGTAAACGTAATGAAGTTCGGCCAGCCCTGCCCGTTGTTGTACGTACATCCCGTGGTCGTCGCGTTCGCCGTGCCCGCATTCGCGTACTCGACCGTCAGCCCATTCACCAGCGTCCCCGCCAGAGCCGGCGGACCCAACACCGCATTCCCCGTATTAAATGTCGCATCCGTGCAGCCCGAAACGTTCACCGGATCCCCCACATTCGTGCTGCTCACCGTCAATTCCGGAGAAGTCGATGACGGCAACGTCAGCGTCACAAACGTTCCCGTCGCATCTCTCTGCGCAGTCACTCCCGCCCACACCGCGGAGGTTCCAATCTGAGCCAGGCGAAATCCAAATTGCGGGCTTACTCCACTGCATCCCGGCAGCGTCACCCCATACCCGTACAGCAGATTGTTCGCGTAAAGTTGAAATTGCGTGGGAAGAGCCGTCCCCCCGCCATCTCCCCCCGCGCTGTTCGAGCGATACCCCAGGCTCGGTCCGTTGCACGAATTGCGCAGCACGTTGTTTGTGATCGTCGTGTTTTCGTCGATCACCCAATAATTGTTCCCCGAACTATTCGTGTTGTCGGTCTTGAAGCTGATGATCGTTCCATTCTGCGCCCCGCTATCATCCACGTTCTCGACGATGTTTCCGTCGAACAGATATCGCTCTCCCACCTTTAGTTCGTGTCCGTTCTTCCGAACGTAGCTGTTCGTTCCGCCGTTCGGCTTGAGCCCAGCAGCCGCCGCCAGCATCCACGAGTACGGGTACGTATACCGATTCGCGCGATCCTCCACGTCCGTGCACCCCACGAACCCCGCAATCGGTATCTGCGACCCCTGCCCGCCGCACAGTGCTCCGCTCGACTGCCCTTCGAACCAGTTATGAACAATCTTGATCTGCTGCGCCAGCAGCAGCGCCATCCCGTGCCCCTCGCCTCCTGGCCTGATCGCGCGGTCCATGTAGTTGTACGCCAGCGAACAATAAATGCACCCGTTCAGCGCCACGCCGTTCGGCATCGCATTCGCCCCCGTCGGATAGTTCGTCGCCACTCCTCCGCTCACCGGCGCATCCGTCCAGTCCCCATGCAGATAGCTGTACGCCAAATGAATATGCGAGGGCAGTTGGCTCAGTATCGTCTCCGCGCTCTGCCCCGTAGCAAACGGCGCCGCTGGCCCAGTCAGTCCCGCCTGCGGCCTGAGTTCCGCATTCAGAATTGCGTAATGATGAGGCCCAACATTATTCGCATCCCAGGTCGCCGTCGAAATCGCATTGCAGTTGCTCCCCGTGCATTCCACTGTCCACATCGAAGCGACGTCGTTATACGCCGACGTATTCGTAGCCGTTCCATTCGCCAGAGTGAATGCGCCCGCCGAAACCGTGTTGACCGTCGTCCCCAGCTGATAACTCAAATTCGTCCCGTTGCACCCCAGGTTCCGTATCCCCGGCTGTGTCGATTCCGAAACGTTGTCCTGGATTCCATGCGAGCAAACCGTCTGCCCCGTCGGCAACGGACTCGTGCTCGTCAGAACAATAAAGTTGCTCGACGCGTCCCCTGCCGTCTGCGGCAACGTCAGCCCGTTGCTCCCGCTGTACACCGCCGGAGGAATCGTGATCGTCGTTCCACTCCCATTCGCCGTCCGGCACGATTCCGCATCATTCACCGCCTGCTGCAAACTCGCCTGGCTCCCTGCCGTGTATGGCCCATAGTTCGTCGACCCGCACGCCCATCCCCCGCCCGTCCCCGTCGCCGGAAAACTAATCGCATTGCTCGTCGTTCCCGCCCGTTCGTTCGAGTTCACCCAGTTCTGTGGAAGCTGCACCAGACCCAGCGATGCAAAACCTCCAATGTGCGTGGTCCCCGCTCCCGTACCCTCCCCATATCTTTGCGAAAGGTAAGCGCTCGCCCCCACATCCCACGCCCCCAGCGCCGACCGGTTCATTCCGTGCAGATCGATCGCATATGCCGTCGCCACCCCTCGCCCCACCGTCGGCGAATTCGCCCCCGCCACCGCCAGGTTCACCGCCGCTCCCGTAGGATTCTGCACCCACCGCGTCGTTCCGCTGATCCCTGTCCCGGAAGTCACCGCGCTCGCGAGCCCCAGGTTCGTAAGCCACACTCCACCATTCGCTGTAATCGCATCCAGCAGATATCCCAGCTCCGTGTTAGAAATATCCGGCGTCAAATCTCCCCGCGAGTTCCAGTGCGTGAAGAACCCGTACGGCGCGCCCCACGCCGCCGCTCGAAACACCAGGCTCGCCGCCATCTGATTGATCTGTGCCTGCGTCAATCCGTGAATCTGAATCGCACCCAGGCTCGTCAGGTTCTGCACGTTCACGCCGTTCGAGTAAAGAGAATTTGCGCCCTGCGTCTCGTTCGCCTGGTCCTTCATCGACAGGCTTCCCCGCGCAGCCGTATACCCGGCCGCAACCGCATTCAGCTCGATCGACGGATCCTCAATGCCCGCAGGGTACACATAGAACGTCTCTGTCAGCCCCGTGACGTTGCTCTGGATCGCGTTCTTCGACGAGGTCATC
>JBEKWZ010000466.1:0-4048 GCA_049512555.1 Candidatus Sulfotelmatobacter sp.
TGGTGTCCAGGGTAATTTGCACCGGAGCGTGTTCAGCTGTTTCGGATTTCGTAACAACCACAGAAGTAGGAACCAGCCAAAAGATAAATCTGGTGAATGTTATGCCTAAGCAGTAGAAAGTCATGCTCTCGAAGCCTGATCGCGATCTGGAAGCCTACGTTCTTCCCAGCAACCAAACGCTAACCGCGGGGAGGCAGGAAGGTTTTGCGCCGCGCCGCTGGCCACTTGGCTGGCTCGGTCGCGATTCGTGTTCGTTTTTTGTGACAACTTTCATCTCGGCCAGCCAGGGCGCCGGAATCCGCGAAAGTATGGTCTGCGGCGGAAGTAGTCTTGGCGAAACGTCTGGCCTCAACCGGCCGGAAGAGGGCGGTTCAATCCCGCCCCGCCGCCCCACGCCTCGTCAGAACCCCAGTACCGTCGCCGCTTCTCCGCTGACGTGGAACGCCAGCCCCCGCGAAAACTTGTTTGCGTTGCGCCCCGAATAGAAGTAAAATCAGCGGCAATCCAGCCAACCAACGGGAGGCATACGTCCGCTTTCTGTTGGCGTTTCGAGCTTGCAAGTTTGGGAAGGCTAACCGCCAGAACGAAGAATCAGGCTTCCCGACGACGGCTTCACAAGAACCGGGTAACTGAACCAGGACGATTTAACGACGCAAAACTTTGAGCACCGCCCGCAATTCTTTTGCATCTCGCGCGACCCATGGAGTCAAGACAATGAATGGTACTACCGCACGATTTCTCCGGTTGGGTGTGGCTTTGTCTGGATTGGCGGTATTGGGCTGGGTGTTGACCGGCCAGGCGTCGGAACCGGTCCGGGAGGGAATGCCGATGGATTGGTCTCACCGGCATGTCATCTTCTCTGAGCCGTCGACGTTCGAGCAAGTCCGCCAGGTCACCAGTGATCCGCGCTACTGGCAGCAGTGGTACCGGAACAACGTGGCGCGGGCCCTGCCGACAGATTCCGCAACGCCCGACGATGCGGCCGCCATGGATCCTGCCGTGGGTCGTTTTGCCGCAGAAGCGAGCTCAGGGGGAGCGTGGTCAGAGAGCATGGGCAACGGCGCCACGGCTGGCGCTGGCAACTATCCTGCGAAGTATTCGGCCCACATCACCACCGCGAGTTGCACCGATTTTGTGGTGTTCAATACCGGCCTGGCGGGTTCGGCAACCCAGGCCAGCATAGTCGCCTACGACAACCTCTACTCCCCCGGATGCACTGCACCGGTGCCGCAAACTTACTGGGCCTACAACACCGGGGGCACGGTTGTGACCTCGCCGGCGTTTTCACAGGACGGAACGCAGGTAGCGTTCGTCCAGACTAATGCGGCTCTGGAGGGGGTACTGATACTGCTGAAGTGGGCGCCTTCAGCCGCGACAGTGGGCCACCCCACAGTTCTGGGCGCAGTCTCTCACGCCGCATACCGCAACTGCACCGCGCCTTGCATGACCAGTATTTTTCTAGTAGACGGCAGCGGAACAGTCATTAATGACACGACATCGTCTGTTTTCCCCGATTACAATCACGACGTACTTTGGGTTGGCGGAGCCTTGGGATGGCTTCACAAGATCAGCGGCGCGTTTCTTGGTACGCCGGGCGAAGTCACCACGGGCGGATACCCCGTTCAAACCAATGTCGGCCATCCGTCGGGAAACAGCCTCTCCAGTCCGGTCTGGGACCGCACCTCGGGCAACGTCTATGTGGGCGACTACGGCGGGATTTTCTACCAGGTCACCACCGCATCGCCGCCAGTAGTGACTGCGTCCGGCCAGATCGATCATGGCACTGGCATAGTCGCGGGGCCAGTGATTGATTCGACGAAAGACAAGATCTACGTTTTCTCCTCCAGCGATGGCAGCACGTCCTGCCCAGCTGCGACCCCCACGCTCCCCTGCTCCGCAGTCTTCGAGTTCGCTCCGGGCTTCGCCGCCGGGTCGAAAGGCGCAGAGGCGGTTGTTGGAACCAGCCAGGCCGCTCCCCCGAATCCCAGTGCCATGTACGAGGGCGCTTTCGACAGTACGTACGAAGCGTCGGGCACTGCGACCGGCAACTTCTACGTTTGCGGAAACACGGGAGGAGTTCCCACGCTATATCAGATTCCAATCGCGCTCGGCGTCATGAAAACGCCGATCGCCGGGCCGGCGCTGTCTGGCGTTACAACCGGATGTTCTCCGGTCACCGACATTTCCAACCCGAACGCCGCCGGAGGTATTGCCGAGTGGATTTTCGCCAGCGCCCAAACGAGTGGGTTGGGAAATAACTGCGGGGTCGGCGGATGCGTCATGAACTTTAACGTTCAGCCCTGGCAGGCTGGACACACTTATGTGGTTGGGCAGTTCGTGCTGGACACCAACCTTAATGTTCAAGTGTGCAGGGTGGGTGGACTTTCGAGACCCGCCACGCACCCAGCCTGGAACACGACCATTAATGGGAACTCGAACGACAACGTGGCTCGGTGGACCAACCAGGGCCCCAATCAAGCTTCGCACCCAGCTTGGCAGGCAAACAACGCGTACGCCGCAGGTGCAGAGATTCTCGACACCAACGGCAATGTGCAATGGGCTTCCAATGCGGGAACATCGAAAGCTGGCGCGCACCCGGTGTGGAATGCGGCCATCGCCGGTAACACCAACGACAACGTCCTTCCGAATCGGATCCAGTGGAAAAACGTGGGGACTCCTGCCACTTTTAGTGTGGCGGCCGCGGGCGGCACCGGCGGGATTATCATCGACAATAACGTAAGTACTTTGGCCGGTGCGTCGCAAGTGTATTTCTCGACGCTCAGCAACCAGACCTGCACTACCTCCGCTACAACCGGCGGGTGCGCGGTACAGGCATCGCAATCAGGATTACAATAGAAAGACAAAGATAGGTTTTCCTCTTATGACTATGAACGATTTGTCACATGACAATCCGCGCACTCCGGTCACCCGGCAGCCGTACGAAAAACCCTCTTTTCGGTACGAGAAGGTCTTCGTGACGACCGCCCTCTCGTGTGGGAAGATCGGCACTTCATCTTTGGCTTGCGCGGGCAGTTCGAAAGTGTCATGAAGCTTTCGGCTCAGCCCATGGACGATGCTCATGCTCTCCAGTGTGAACTGGCGGGCGAAGTGTTGCGCTCTTCCGGCGCTCTGCATCTGCGGGTCGCGGGATGGAGCATGCTACCAACGGTGTGGCCCGGCGATACGCTGGTGATTGAGCCAACAAGCCATGACCAGGTTTGCGAGGGCGACATCGTCCTTTTCAGCGGCGGCCGCCGGTTCGTGGCCCATCGCGTGGTGGCGATAAGCGGCGGTGGAGGCTCGAGCGTTCAGACCCAGGGCGACGCGGTCCCTCTTCCCGATTCTCCGCTGACTGCACGCGAACTTCTGGGCAAAGTTTCCTTCATCCTGTGCAACGGGAAATATAACGAGCCGAGCCGGCGCTTGCGCTTTCCTGAACGCGCCGTCGCGGCCGTGTTTCGACGTTCGTCGTCCGCTGCCCGCGTTGTGGTGGGCGTAAGCGGCATACTGCAGAAGTTGCGCGGTCCTTCGTCGGTTCAAACGCAACGCGTTCCAACGTCGCGTGTTCATTCGTCACGGGTTCAAACCGCGTCGATTTAAACATTGTCAGGATTTAAACACTGTCAGGATCGAGCCGTCCCTTGCCCGAGTTAACCACCGAAGTCGAACGTCTCAGCCTGGTGATTGAAATCGGGGGCATGCCGGTGCGCGTGCATACGACCGACCCGGCTTTCCTCAGAACGCTGCGAGACCGATATAACGGTTTTGTGACTTCCGCGGAAAGGGCGGGAGGTTCCGAGATTCCGGCTGAGCGGGTTGCAGAAATCGACTTCGACGTTGAACTCACGCCCAAGCGCTTCGCCGATCCCGACGCAGTCGTGCGGGTAACCCAACACCGGGGCCGGTGGACTCTGGAGCGCGGAGATTTTCGCGCCGAATGGGAACCCGCCTCGCGTACGGGCACGATTCGGCAGACCGCCAATCCTTATTCGATTGACGCCGTGCTGCGCATCGTGCACACACTCGTGCTGGCGCGCCAGGGAGGCTT
>JBEKWZ010000467.1:0-4047 GCA_049512555.1 Candidatus Sulfotelmatobacter sp.
CATTTACCGGATATAGTCCGGCTGCGGCGGAACTTCTGGAAGAGTATTCATGGCCGGGGAACATTCGCGAGTTGCGGAATGTGATTGAGCGGACCATGATTCTTACGCCGGAAGGCGAGATTGACGTGAACCATCTTCCCGAGGAGATTCGTGACCGGCAGGGCGAGACGAGAATCAGTCAACCGTTTTCGGAGGCCGACATTTCTCCGACAGGAGACCAGTTCCTGAGTCTGCGGGAGATGGAAGATCACTACATCGAGCAGGTTCTGGCCGCGACGGGCAACAATAAGACGCAGGCGGCCCGGGTGCTCGGCATTCATCCCACATCGCTACTGCGGCGGCTGAAGGCCATGACGGTGGAGTAGGCGTTTCCGCCAGAGTAATCTCACCTGCTTGATTCCGCGGTTCAATGAAAGAGGTCCCGGACGGTCGGCCGGGACCTGGTTGATGGCGAGAGAGACGTTGCAAGCAACGTCTCTACGATTCAAGCGTTTGCGGGAGCGGCTAGGACCACCGTGCGCTGCTGCTCGGGCGGGTTCTTGGGCAAGATGTTCAAATAGATTACGGCGTAGCGGAAAGCCACGACGGCCGCGGTGATGGTGGCCAGCGTGGCAGCAAACTCAGTCCACTTCGGAACGTAGTAGATGCCGGAACTGGCCTGCAAAGCAGTGACCGATACATTCAGGCGGTTGGTCATGAATCCCATCACGATCAGAGCGCAAGTCCAATAGAGATATTGCGGAGTGTTGCGGACTTTCTCCAGATTGAGCAGCACCAGGGGCGCCACCACCAGCAGTGCGATCTCAAGCCAGAACAAACCGGTTTCCTCGCGCCACATCCACAGGTATTGAATGGCATCGCGGTTGACCAGATCGACGGCGCGGAAGATGCCGTAGATGGCGAGCAGGGGCGCGATCACGCGGCTCACATCGCTGAGAATGTTCATGTCGATGCGAACGTTCAGCGAGCGCACGCAGAGGAAGATTGCCATGATGGTGAGGGCCAATCCGGCGGGGATGGCGGAAAGATAGAACTGAGTGGTGAGGTACGGGGTGTACCAGAGCGGATACAGCCGGCCCTTGGTGATCAGATACAGTCCGCCCAGAAACGATTGGTGCATGGAGGAGAGCAGCGTGCCCACCAGCACCAGGGCGATCAGGATGCTGTGGTGCCAGCGCAGATAGAGTTCACGCGCCGGGCGCCATGGAATTTTTTCTACCAGCGCGGGAGAAAATTCGAGCGCCAGCACCGTGGTGTAGAGCATGACGCACCACGACACTTCGAACAAGACCGAGTGCCGGTTCCACATCACGATGGGATGCCAGATTCTCCAGGGAAGGCCGAGTTCGTAGAGCATGCCGGCGCAGACGGTGCTATATCCCAGGAAAGAGATGAGCACGGAGGTGCGCAGGATGGGGCGGTAGCGCTCGAATCCCAGCAGGTAAACGGAGGCCGCGATGGCGAAGCCTCCGGCCGACAGGCCCACGCCGCACAGTGTGCCCAGGCCCACCCATAGTCCCCAAGGCTGGGGATCGGTAAGGTGGGTTGAGGCTTGGAAGCCCAGCGCGAAGCGGGCGTAGAGTGAGTAGGCTCCGGCGGCGAAAATCAGGGCCACGACGGTGCGCCAGAAACTGATTCTTGGAAGTCGTGCGGCAGTTTTTCCCAGGGCAGACATGGCTCAGTTCCTTTCTTTCAGCGATTTCTCGCGGGCTTCGGCTTGCGCCACCAAGGCCCGGCGTTGCGTGATCCAGTAGAGGCCGGAAAGCAGGGCGCCACCGACGACGATCACGGTCGGTCCGTCGCCCAACGCGCTCGCGGTCAACGCCGGCAGAGGCTGATTGCCTGGAGTGGCAAAGCCCAGCTTTTCGAAAGGCACATCGGAGATGAAGAAGACCGAGGTTCCGCCGGCCTCCTCGCTGCCGTAAATGTGCTTCACGTATTTCGAGTCGTTGAGAATGCGGCGCTGCGCCTCTTCGAGGATTTCGTCGCGCTTGCCGAAGATAGAAGCCTGCACGGGGCACGCCTCGACGCAGGCGGGCAGCTGGCTTTTCGCAAGGCGTGCGGCACACAAGTCGCATTTCTTCACGAAGGGAACGAGTTTCGTCCACTCGTACCGCGGGACGCTGAACGGACAGGCCACCAGACAGTAGCGGCATCCGATGCATTTCGAAGCATCGTAAGTAACCGGGCCGGCAGGCGTTTTTTTGAGCGCGCCGACCAGGCAGGCGGAAGCGCAGGCCGGATCCTGGCAATGCATACACATTCGCCGCACGAAACGATCGCTGTGATCTTCGCTATGATCCTCGACGATCGTGAGCGCGGTGGGCGAAAGCTTGGGTTCCGAAGTCATCGGAAATCCGTGGAGTTGTTTGCAGGCTTGCTCGCAACTCCGGCATCCGATGCACTTGGTGATGTCGACCAGGATGGCTGCAGTGGTTGCCATGATTTTGTCTCTCCTTTCTTGGCCCGAGTTCGATTACGACAGGAAGAACTCTTGCACCACTTTCTGCCGCAACTCAGGCGCAAGCCGCGGAAGCAAACCGTTGATGGGGACGCCGCCATCCTGAGCCAGCGCCGGCGAGGGCGCGATCAGCGACTTCAGATGGGACAAGTTGTTCTGCATCCAGGGAGCGACCATCGGGCCCTGGATCAGGTTGCGCTGATTGACGGTGAGGTCGGGAGATTTCACGATCGCGATCCAGCCGTTGTTGTAAGGATCTTTGGTCACCAGGCTGGGGTCGCGCAGCGCGTCGTTGTTTACCGCCGTGATCACACCTTCAACCGGAGACAGAAGGTCGATCGTGGTGCCTTCGCTGGTGAGGGTGATGAGCTTTTGTCCTTGACGAACCCAGCGGTCAGGCTTGCGGATTTCGATGTGATCGATCTTACCCAGCAGATTGGTGGCGAACTGATCTATGCCCACTCGCGCGTCGTCGGCACTTTGTTTCATGACCCACATGTGCCCAAGATGAAAGCAGTAGTCCTGCGGAATTTCGAAGCCATACTCGCGCTTGACCAGAGGAGGCTGCGGACGAGCTATCATGACGGGTTCGAGCACCTCGGGCTGATCTTTGGGCTGCATGAAATATCGGACGCTGATGATCAGCAGGAACATCAGCAGGGCAAACAGAATTGACATAGATCCTCCTCTCGGGATGCATCTCGTCGCGGCGGGCGGTGCGGCGGTTGTCCGCGCCCGCTTGCATCTTTAGTTAATGCACGCCAGTGGCAAATCGGAGTGGTGCCGGAATTTGTTGCAGGGGATGGACTTGCGGGAGCAGAGCTGTGCAGGATGGAGCTTCGAGCCACTGCATTTTGCAGCGCCTCCACGCATTTCGCAGGGGCGAGGTTGGGCAGAGTTGGCCGTGCGTGAGATCACAGACCGCAGTGATGTCCGGAGCTACGCTGGATATGGTCGGGTAACGGACACTCATGATGGATGGCACAGCTGTCGCGGATTCGGCCTTGGCAACGCTGCGCGGCGATGTAATCGATATCGTTCTGGGAACGGTTTTCCTAACCGTGGGAGCGACGGCGTGCGCCATTGCCGCGATCCGTTGGCGCAGGGGCGTTGGCATCCTCGTATGGTGGGGGATTTTCAGCGCGATGTACGGGCTCCAAACCCTGGGACAAGCAGGAACCATTTTCACGGTTCTGCCGCACTCCTTCCTGTCGGTCGCTCCCTATGTGAAAACTGCGGTCAGCTATTTGCTCCTGGTTTCTGCTTTGTTCGCCTGGCGAGAGCTGACCGTGGGAAAGCTCAGGGTTCTCATCGACCTGGAAATCTTTGTCGGGTTGGCGATTGCTGTGCTGGGTATTGGTACATTCGTGCTCGGTGGCCCAGCCAACCAGTGGATCTTCTACAACAACCTGCTCGCAGCTCTGGGCACGCCTGTCCTGTTAGCCGTGATGCTGGTTCCGAGATTCTCCAGGCTGCTCGTGATACCCAATCACCGCGTTCTGGTGACGGGTGCGCTGATTTTTGCGTCGGAGGTGCTGTACACCAACCTGGGGACCGTGTTGCGCTATCGCGCGCTGCCTTTGCTG
>JBEKWZ010000468.1:0-4044 GCA_049512555.1 Candidatus Sulfotelmatobacter sp.
GTCGGTGCGCTGCTGTATCCCCGAGTACAAGGTGAATCTGAAGCACCTGATCGACATCCTGGTCGCCGACAAGCGCAACAATCCCAGCAACTACTCGCTGGTGATTCTTTCCGAGGGCGCCGAGTGGGAAGGCTATACGGTGAAGGAATATGGCCCCGCCGATGCCTTCGGCCACCGCAAGAAGATGAGCGTGGCCGAGGACCTGAGCGACGAGATCAAGACCGCCACGGGAAACGAAACCGTGGTCAGCGACCTAACCTACGAGCTGCGTTCCGGTAGCCCGGATTTCGTCGACCGCATGGTGGCCATCACCTATGCCGGCATGGCCATGGACGCCGTGGAAGCGGGCAAGGCCGGCCTGATGACGGGGATCAGCAGCGGTTGCTTCGCCATGGTCCCGATTCCCGACCCTAAACTTGGGCCGCGCAGAGTCGAGGTCGCCACCATGTACAACACGGAGCGTTACCGGCCGACTTACGATCGCAAGCTGGGACTGCCGATTTTCCTGACCCGAGCCTAGCCGTCAGTTCTGGTCTGGAGGCCGTTTCTTCGGCTGTTGCAGAGGGAGGGACGGCCAAGGGGCTGCCCGGTCGGGGCCCGGTTTTCCCCATTTACTGCTAATCCTTGCGCTTTGTTTGGCTTACGTTGACCATCGCGGTACTTTCCAGTAGTTTATTAGTATCGGCACAATGGGGATCGTGTACCCTGAAGGCAGGGATTTTGTGGGGAGTCTTGACTTCATGGCGCATCCAACAAGGTGCATCTAAACGGCTAAACAAGTGGGGTGCAATGGCTGGAATTCTAGCGAAGAATGATGGGAAGACCTTACTCTTGCTCAAGCCTCGCGGTTTTTGCGCGGGCGTGGTGCGGGCGATCGATGTGGTCCGGATTGCGCTGGAGGCGTTCGGGCCGCCGATTTACGTGCGCAAAGAGATCGTCCACAACAGTTTTGTGGTCGAGGAACTTCGCGGCAAGGGCGCGATTTTTGTCGACAGCGAAGACGAGGTGCCCAATGGCGAGCGCATCATTTACAGCGCCCACGGAGTTTCCCCGGAAGTGCGCGAACACAGCGAGCGGCGCGGACTGCGGGTGATCGATGCGACTTGTCCGCTGGTCACCAAGGTGCACGTGGAAGCGGTGAAGTTTGCCAAGGAAGGCTATTCCCTCATCCTGATCGGACACAAAGATCATGATGAGGTGATCGGAACGCTGGGCGAGGCTCCGCTGGTGACGCAGGTGGTTGGGTCGCCCGAGCAGGTAGCGTCGTTGAGCGTGCCGGATCCGGGGCGCGTGGCGTATCTGACACAGACCACGCTCAGCCTGGATGAGACCAAGGACATTATTGCGGCGCTGAAGAAGAAGTTTCCTGCCATCAAGGGGCCGGCGGCGCAGGATATTTGTTATGCCACGGAAAACCGGCAGGTCGCGGTGAAGCAGGTGGCTTCCGAGGCCGATCTGTTGCTGGTGGTCGGATCGGAGAACAGTTCGAACTCCAATCGGCTGGTTGAAGTGGCGCGCAACCTGGGCACGAATGCGCATCTGATTGACAGTTGCAACGACATTGAAGCGGAGTGGCTGAAGGGCGTGAAAACGATTGCGCTGACAGCCGGGGCATCGGCGCCTGAGCATCTAGTGGAAGAGACTGTCGAATTTCTGCGCAACAAAGGATTCGGCAACATGGAGGAGCTCGAAGTGATGCCGGAAAACGTGCGCTTCGGGTTGCCGCCGGAGATTGTCGAGGCGATCGCTGCGGCTCCGGCGAACGGCTGAGTGTGTAGAGACGTTGCTTGCAACGTCTCTGCCAGCGGCGAGACGTAGCAAGCTACGTCTCTACGGCAAGAGTTTCGAGCAGGTGAAATTGAATGGATAACAAATCCCCCGATTCACACATAGCACCCACCTCCATCGGTTCGAACCCACAGCTTCGCTTCGGAAAAATTGAGGGACTGGGCAGCCGCGTGAGTGCGGCGGTGTCGGCGGCGAAGAAGTTCCTATTCTCGCAGCAGCATGACGAAGGCTACTGGTGCGGCGAACTTGAAGCCGATACCACGCTCGAGTCAGATTACATTCTGCTGCACACGCTGCTCGGGACGGGGAACCCGGAGCGCTTCCAGAAAGCCGCGAACTGGATTCTGCGCCTTCAGAACGAAGACGGCGGATGGAGCATCTATGCCGCCGGGCCGTCGAACATCAGCGCCTCGGTGAAGGCCTACTTCGGGCTGAAGCTGGCGGGATACACGGCCGACCATCCGGCCTTGGCGCGCGCCAGCAAGAGGATTCTGGAGATGGGCGGCGTCACCGAAGTCAATACATTCACCAAGATCTATCTTTGTTTCTTCGGGCAGTATGACTACGACGCGGTTCCGGCCATTCCGCCGGAGATCGTGCTGTTTCCGAACTGGTTCTGGTTCAATATTTACGAGATTTCTTCGTGGTCGCGCGCCATCCTGGTGCCGCTGTCGATCTGCTACGCCAAGAAGCCATTCAAGAAAATCCCGCGCGAAATGGGCGTCGAAGAATTGTTTGTGGGCGGGATGCAGAAGTCGCGTATGCATCTGCACTGGGCCAAGAAGCTGATTTCGTGGCGGAATTTCTTTCTGGTGGCGGACCGCGTCACGCACTGGTTTGAGCGTGTGCATGTGCGGCCGCTGCGTTCGATCGCGCTGCACAGCGCGGAGAAATGGATGCTCGCGCGCTTCGAGATGAGCGACGGGCTGGGCGCGATTTATCCGTCAATGATGAATGCGATTATCGCGCTGCGCTGCCTGGGATATTCCCTCGACGATCCGCAGGTGATTCGCGCGCTCGATGAATTTGAGAAGTTGGGGATCGAAGAGGATGACACGTTCCGCATGCAGCCCTGCATGTCGCCGGTGTGGGACACGGCGTATGCCATGTTTGCGCTAGGCGAGGCGGGAGTTCCGGCGAATGATCCGCGGATGGTGAAGTGCGCCGACTGGATTCTGCAGAAACAAGTGCGCAATGTCGGCGATTGGAAAGTGAAGAACAAGAAGGGCCAGCCGGGGGGCTGGTACTTCGAGTTTAACAATGAATTTTATCCGGATGTCGATGATAGCGCGATGGTTTGCCTTGGGCTCAGCCGCGTGGAGCATCCCAACGGGCGCTACCAGCGCGAGTCGGTGCAGCGCGCCATTGACTGGATTTTTTCCATGCAGTGCAAGAACGGCGGCTGGGCGTCGTTTGACAAAGACAACGACAAGATGGTGTTCGAGCACATCCCGTTCGCCGATCACAACGCCATGCTCGATCCGCCGACCGTGGACATCACGGGGCGCATTCTCGAGATGCTCGCGACCTACGGGTATGACAAGAATCATCCGGCGGTGAAGCGGGCGATTTCCTTTATTAGAAAAGCACAGGAGCCCGACGGCAGCTGGTTCGGGCGCTGGGGCGTGAACTACATTTACGGCACGGCGCTGGTGCTGCGCGGCCTGGAAGCGATTGGCATGGACCTGCACGAACCCTGCATCCAGCAGGGCGCGGAGTGGCTGCGCATGGTGCAGAACGCCGACGGCGGCTGGGGCGAAACTGTCGGGTCGTACGATGATCCGAACCTGCGCGGGCAGGGCGAGAGCACGCCGTCGCAGACTGCGTGGGCAATTCTGGGATTGCTCGCGGCCAATGATATTCGCAGCGACTCGGTAGCGCGCGGCGTGGCCTACCTGCTGCGCACGCAGAGAAAAGATGGGTCGTGGGACGAGCCGTTCTTTACCGGTACGGGATTCCCGCGCGTGTTTTATCTGATGTACCACCTCTACCGCGATTACTTCCCGCTGCTGGCGCTGACGACGTATGCGAAAATCATGGAGAAGGCGGCCATCTAGGTCGCAGTTCCGGCTAGGTCGCACGTAGTGGCGCTGGTGAAGCGTTACGTCCGATTCGCGGCCGCAAGCTGCAGCCGATGGGGAACAAAACACGCTCTGACAGTGTCGGAGCAGGTATGAGTGCCAATCTGAAAGTCCTCCGGCTTCTGCTTGTTCCCGCAATACTTCTGGTACTCCCTAGCTCTGTGACTACGCAGGC
>JBEKWZ010000469.1:0-4044 GCA_049512555.1 Candidatus Sulfotelmatobacter sp.
AGGTTCAACCGGTGCAGCAAAGTTTTCGCCAGGCTGTCTTCCTCAGCACTGGCTTGGCTTCCATCCGTCGACGCCGGATAGATTTGCGCCATCTCAAGTAAGTACTTCACCGTGGCCAGCTGTCCCTTCTTCCCCTCGTCGATCACCGCCTGCACCATAACCGCGGCCTCCCAATCCACCATCTGCGCAATGTCCTTCCGCACTGCTGCGGGATCAAGCGTCTTCCTCCCCCTCTTCGCGTTCTTTTTCTTTCCCGTCTTTTTCGCGGCTGTCTTGCTCGTCGCCTGTTCTTTTTTGATAATCGCCCGGACTCGGATCACTTTGATTTTCTCAATTCTGCCCAATGCAGTCCCCCAAAAAACGCCGAGGGCGCACCCTAAGGCGCGCCCTCGACCAGAGATTTTCTTTCTTTCACTCTATAAATTAAGAATATCAAATCGCATAGAGTAAACCGGAAATTTCTCAAACTTTATATTTCCCATCTTCGCAATCACTTGCGGAGATTTCGCCCTCCAGACCCCCTTGACAACAATTTCCACGAATCGACACCAGCCGTTCCAGCAGTCCCACTTCCAGCAAAATCTCACCGAAAACGTCCAACACGATCGGAACCTGCGTCCGCACCGTTCTCTCCGTGCACCCCAGCAGCCTCCCCGTCGCTTCCAGGTCATGCTCCTGCAGAATGTGCCGCGCAATCAGCTGCCGCGAAAAATCATCCAGCCGGTCCAGGCACTTCTCCATGTCATGCACGAAGATCACACGATCCTCAAACGTGACCACCGTATACGCGGTTACCTTCGCCCGAAAAAATTCCGCTCCCAGCATTGACGGCAACCGCCCCGCTTCAATCGAGTACCGCAAATACCGCCGCAACATCCCCGCCGTGCGCCCGCGGTAAGTTCTCCGTTCCCCTTCCCGATCGTCCTCCTGCCGCCTCTGCAGAGCCGCCACCGCCTGCGGCCCTGCCTCCTCCGTTATTCCGCGCTTCGCCGGAAATTGGTGTGCCGCCAGATTTTCGACGGATCGTCTCCCGCTCCCTGCACGCCGCCGCGAAGTGTCGGCGCTCGCGCAGATTTCCACCCGCTCCACACCCGCCATCGTGCCCATGATCCGCTCGCTCATCCCCAAGTCGTTCATGCCGCACCGCCCGCTTCATAGTCCGAAGCAAGGTCCGAAGCATCAAGGTCCGAAGCATCAAGATCCGGAGCATCACGACCCGGAGCATCCATTTCCGCCGCGTCTTCCCCATCCATTTCGACCGAGTACTCCTCGACCACCGTATGTGCTCGCACCGGAAGAATGAGCCTGCCCCGTCTTTTCCTGGGAGCCGGCAAGTCCGCCACTTTCGACTGGCACCTGTCACAGTAGATTGTTCCCGCGCCCCGCTCCCTTACCCACAATCCTCCGCAATGCTCGCAATATTTCAATTCCATGCCCACTTCGTTTCCTTCGCCCTCAGATTTGCGTCTCATCACTCCTCCGAATATTTTCAATTTGGAATCTCCGCCTGCACTACCCGCGCTATTCCCCCAATCGCGAAGGCCAAACGCGAACAAAAAAGCCCTGCGTTGGTTCCCGCTTAAGCTGCGGGACCCGAACGCAGGGCTCGTTTCTCTTACGAAGACCTGCTTCGCTATTTAGTTTTGTAAAGCAGCAACAAATGGATCTGTAGAAATTAGATCTCTGGAAAATGCAACTCTGGCAACGAGTTCTCTAGAAAAAGACCTCCAGAAAATGGATTTCTAGGAAACTGTCGTCCACGCTGCACGTCCCAAAGCATGCGCCCGCTTCTGTTTGCCTCTATGTCCCCGCGCCTAAAGTTTCTGTGGGCCTTCTTCGTCGCCTCGCGGCCCTTGCCGCTGCGAGAAGTAGCCTTCCTCGTATCCCGACTTCAGCACGCGTCCGTTTTGCATCACCACGCTCACCTTCCCCGTGAAACGCAGCGATAGCAGCAAATGCTCCATGGATGCCGACAATACTTCGGCCGACTTCACCTTCCGCCGAAATTCGCCGAACTCTTTTTCCTCACTTGACTGATCCGTTTGACTCGTCTCTTTCCTGCCATAGAGCATATGGGGCCCCTACAATTCGGCGATCGTATAACTGTGAATTTTCTCAGTCAAGGTTGGATACACAATTCCAACCTGTGGAAATCTTGACAATAACCCAGCTGGACGGGCTTTCCCAGCGGTCCACCCGCAGCCGCTCGGGAATCTCCTCCCTCAAAAACCAATGCACTTCTGCATTCTCCTGGACTTAGCGCCCAGTTATAAACCGGTGCTATACTCCGGGCCATGAAGTTCAAAATCCTGCAAGATAACCTTCGCAAGCTGCTCTGGGAGCGCATCGAAGCAGGAGAACTCACCGGCCTGCACCTGGCCCAGCAGACCGGATTCAAGCAGGCCCACATCTCCAATTTCCTCAACCGCAAGCGCGGCCTCAGCCTCGAAGGCATGGACAAAGTCCTCTCCGTGCAACATCTTTCCGTACTCGATCTGCTCGATCCCGCTGAAGTCAACAAGCGCGCCTCCATCCTGCCCCCCAGCGCCGACGAATTTGAAAACGTTCTGCTCACCGACGCCTCCACCGCTGCCACTCAGCCGCTCATCACCACCATGCAGGTCAAAGACATCCTCAAGTTCAAGAAAACCTTCCTGCACAAACTGAAAGCCGAATCCGACGGCGACCGCTCCGGCTGGCACCGCTTCGTGCTCATCAAGCTCGACGCCCGGGAGGCCACCAGCATGTCCCCCCGCCTCCTGCCCGGGGCAACCCTTCTCATAGACCGCCATTACAACGCACTCAAGCCGTATCGCAAAGGCGAACTCAATATGTACGCTGTTCTGAAAAGCGATACTTGCACCGTAAGATATGTAGAAGTCACCGGAAACGAGCTCATTCTCCGCCCCCACAACCAGTCTTCGCCCATCGAAGTACTTGCCATGGCAGACGGCAAACGCCCCGCCGACTACCTCGTCGGCCGCATCTGCCACGTAGGACTCGAGGCGTAGCGCCCCAGGCCTCCAGACGGCTATTTCTTCGGAGCGGTCGTTCCCAGCGTGTCGGCGAACTGGGAATCGTAGGAGTAGATCACCTGCTCTGCATAGAGCACTTCGGTTGACCACCATCCCAGAACCGCCGCTACCGTGAGAACGAGGGAAAGAACAACCAGCCCTAGCCAGCGATCAGCTGCAGGCCAGAAATCCTTCGGCTCTTCTTCGTGTTCGGTTGGGGCGTTTTTGTTCGCTGCCATTTCGTGATCGTGGGTTTGGTGATGTTGGTTTTGGTCAGCCAGCGCTTTACCGATCGTGGCCATATCGGCCGTGACTTCATGGGTCGTGGCTTGATTAGTCTGGGGTACCTCGGTCTTGGGTCGGCTGGATTTGGGTTGGCCGGGTTTGGGCTCGACGGCTTCGCTTTGGTGAGCTTTGCTCTCCTTATCGTTTTTCCGCTTCGGCAGTGGACGCCACCAGATCGCCGCCCCGACTATCCCTAGCAGCAGCAGAGTGAATTCCATATATGGCGGATCGGCCGGCTCGCGGTCGTAAAAATGGTGATGAGCGGCGATCTTGGTCAAGACGATCAAGGTGATAGGAACCACTCCTAGGGCCATCCATCCCAGACGGGAGACAGGTCCGCCGTTCCTGAGCGTGGCACTCCACATGAACACACACAGAAAGAATCCGATTACCCCGTTGAACGCTGCTCCGCGAAGCACCATGACTTGATCGTGGAGCTGGCGGAGCCTTGCGGTGTAGTCCCCGCCGATTGCCATCAGGGCATTTTCCTGGAGGCCCAGAATATCTTTGGCAACCTTAATGAACTGGTCATCCCGTGCTTCGGCTTGCTCCAAGGAGACGGCCCTGTCATGCCCTCCCGAGTCCGTCTGGCCCTGCTTGCCCTCCTTTGAGCCTGCCGCGTCATAGGTATGCTCATTCGGGAGCGCGTTGCCGCACTTGTGTGCCAGTAAATCCACCTTCTCGTTCTTGGGCGGCGACGCGGGCAGTCCGTCGGTATCACGTTCCCACCAGCGCAGAGCTCGCT
>JBEKWZ010000470.1:0-4042 GCA_049512555.1 Candidatus Sulfotelmatobacter sp.
GGCGAAGCAGACGGCGAATCCGGCATACCAGTCGCTGCCGAAGTCGGAGTTTGAGGGATATCGGCAAACGCGCTCTGACGGTTGTGAGGTGCTGGCGATCATCTCTAAGACAGGCGGGCACGACGGGCAAGGCGTGCGGGAATTGAAAGCGGGAGAAGAGGGCGAGGTTATTCTCGATCACACTCCGTTTTATGCGGAGGCTGGCGGACAGGTGGGAGATCGAGGATGGTTTTATTCGGACGATCACAATACTGTGATCGCCGAAATGAAGGGATGCTATTACCCGATCCAGGGAGTGAGAGCGCACCAGGTTGTGGCGAAGTCCGCGCTTCGCGTGGGGGATAAGGTTGACGCAGTCGTGAATACGGATGTCCGCGAGTCGACGATGCGGAATCATACCGCCACCCATCTTCTGCACGCTGGATTGCGCGAAGTCTTGGGCAAGCATGTGAAGCAGGCGGGGTCGCTGGTGGCACCGGGGCATCTGCGGTTCGATTTTTCGCACTTCACTGCGGTCGCGGATGAAGAACTACAGGACATCGAAGACATCATTAATAAGGAAGTGCTGCGCGATCGGAAAGTGGAGACGATTGTGGATGTGCCGATCGACGTGGCCGTCAACGAGTATCACGCGATGGCGCTGTTCGGAGAGAAGTACGGGGACAAGGTGCGCGTGGTCAAGATCGGCGATTTCTCGACCGAGCTTTGCGGCGGAACACATACGGCTGCGACTGGACAGATCGGGCTGATCAAGATTTTGAAGGAAGGCAGCGTTTCGTCGGGGGTGCGGAGGGTAGAGGCGATTACGGGGTTGGGATCGCTCGCGCACTTTCGCAAGGATCACGAGTTAGAGGCGGTCGTGTCGGCGTTTGCGGTTCCGACTCTTGCGCAAAAACCGCGCAAGAATGGGGCACCCGATGTCGGGGAGATTTCTGCCTACGCTGAGACGGTATCTCCGGCTGAAGCGCTCAGGGGCGAACTCGACAAGAAGGATTCTGAGATCAAACGGCTCACGCGCGAACTGGATCAGGTGCGGATGAAGTCGGCTTCGGCATCAATCGGGACCGCCAACATTTCCGACAAGGTCAAGGAAGTGAAGGGAGTGAAGGTGCTGGCGCATCGCGTGGACAATCTGGAGCGGGCGCAGCTGCGTACGCTTGTAGATCAGTTGCGCGACAAGATTGGATCGGGAGTTGTGGTGTTGGGGTCGGCATCGAACGGAAACGTGGCGCTGATCGTGGGGGTCACGAAAGATCTGACGGGGCGGGTGCAGGCCGGGAAGGTAATCGGTCCGGTGGCGCAAAAAGTTGGCGGCAAAGGCGGCGGGCGGCCGGATCTGGCGGAGGCCGGAGGCAAGGATGCATCTGCGCTGGATGCGGCGCTGGACGGGGCTTACGGCGTGGTCGAGGAAATCTTAAAGTGAATGCCAGTGTGAAATCCGGCGAGCCGCTCGACAAGCGGCTGCGCTTCATTAAACACAGGGGCCATGCCATCTACGTGACGGATTTCAGTCACTGCACGGCCAAGGAGATGCTGGTGCTGCTTGATCTGGTACGCGCCGACGTAGCTCGACATGCGCCGGGATCGTTGCTGATCCTCACCGATGTGACGGGAGCGCATTTTGACAAGGAAGTTTCGACCAGGGTGAAGGAGGTTTTGGTGTTCGATCGCCCTTATGTGAAACGATCTGCCTGGATCGGCACGGAGAGTCTGCCGCATGTTTTCTACGAACACTTCAAGAGTTTCTCGCAACGCGAGCTGCCGACGTTTAAGACGCGGGAAGAGGCGATGGAGTTTCTGGTGGGGGATGGAGTGCACGCGTAACGGCCTTGCGTTTTTTCTTTCGTTCTTCTTTCGTTCTTTGGGGCTGGTTCTTTCCATTATTTGCTGGCAATGAGAGCAGGTACTCATGGAAGACCGTATCCGCATCGTCGCACACAAAGGCAAGCAGATTCTGCTGGCGGACCTTTCTCACTGCACGCCGAGAGAAGTCGAGACGATCGCCCTGCTGGTGCCAAGTTATGTGACCAGCGAACCTCGCGGCTCGGTATTATTGCTCGCCGATTTCACGAAAGCGGAGTTTGACCGCATCGCGATCGACCGCCTGAAGGAGAGCGCGGTCTTCGACCGGCCGCACCTCAAGCGTTCGGCGTGGGTCGGAGTCGAGGCACTACCCAAAGTTTTTTACGAACACATCAAGAGTTTTTCTCAGCGCGACCTGCCCGCCTTCAAGACGCGCGAAGAAGCCATGGACTGGCTGGTGAGCGACGAGGAGTTGCTGTTGCCGGATCGCACTCTGGGAGACCTGCCTAAGCGCCGGTGAAGGCCGTTTCGTGATCAGCTTCTCCATTTCAATGTGACTGGGCCTGCGATTGGGTGCTTGATCTCGGCACCTGTGCGTTTGGCTTCGAGGTGCGCGGCCTTGAGCTGGAAGTACCATTTTGCGGGGCGGTCGGCGTCGTCGATGAGCATGAGGTGCGGGTTATGCTTTAAGCCCTCGGCTTGTAGTTCCATGGTGCGGCGGTCTTGCTCGACGAATTTTGCGAAGACGAATTTCAGCACTTCCGGGACGAACGGAACCCAGCGGAAGAGATTCCAGGCGGCGACGACATCGATGCGGCAGTGATTGCGGCTGATCGGCGTGACCGTGGTCAGGCTGGAGAACCAGTATTTTCCGGCGCGAATAGTCTCGGTCCGCAGGTTGGGCAGAACGAAATCGATGGTGGTGGTAATGGACTCGGCGTCGGCATAGAGGCGGAGAAGCTTGTAGGGCGCGGAGTTCGAGCTGGGGGTATGCGCGCTCATGCGAAAGCCGTTGGGGATGGGCTCGAAGTTTTTCTTCTTCTCATGAATGCTGTGCTGACTGCGCCACCACCACGCCTGGTGAACGAAGGGGCCATGCGCGGGGTCCATGAGGCCGATGATGCCGTGGTCGACGCTGACGGGCATTTCGGCTTGCAGGTAGGCGGACCTGTATTTATTGGAGAACTTTTCGATTTGCGGCGCTTCGTCGGGCGGCTCGGCGGGCGGGGCGAATCCGGCGCCCAGCGGGGGCGGATCGGGAATGAAGACCCAGATGAAACTGTCCTGCTCTTCGCAGGGAAAACTGCCAGCGTAGATGCGATCGACTTTGAGATTCTGATCGGCGGTGAGGGAGGGAATGAGTTGGCACTGGCCGTCGTGAACATCGAACTGCCAGCCGTGATATCCGCACTCGATATTTTCGCCGTCGAAGCGGCCGCGGTTGAGGGGCATGCCGCGATGCGGGCAGGCGTCGCGCAGGGCGAAGGGGTGTCCGAGGCGATCGCGGCCAAGAACGAGGGGGATTTCGAGGACGGTCGCTTTGTATAACTGGTTGCGGTGAACCCGGTCGGCGGGCAGGGCGCGATACCAGAAGCCGGTGAGCATGAGCGAGTCGGGGGCCTGGCGTTGCGGGAGGTCGAGGTCGGGCATAGAGGAATTGTTGATTGTTGATTGCCGATTGAAACCCATATGCTAGCATCCGCGGGAGTGCGCGGCGGCTAGAAAACTTAACCACAGAGGACACAGAGATCCACAGGGGAATACAGGTAAGACAGCGCCATGGAATTTATTGGGAATTTTCGGCGGTTGACTCCGGTGCAACGGAATACGTTTATCGCCTGCTTTCTGGGGTGGTCGCTGGATGCGTTTGATTTTTTTATTCTGACTTTCTGCATCAGCGCGCTGGCTACGCAATTTCAGGCCAAGGTTTCCGCGGTGACAGAGGCGGTGTTCGTCACGCTGGCATTTCGGCCGGTGGGAGCGTTTCTGTTTGGAATGATGGCCGACCGGTTCGGGCGCCGCGTGACGCTGATGGTCGATATCATTGCGTATTCGGTATTCGAACTGGCATCGGCGTTCGCCCCGTCGCTGAAGGTATTTATTGTCACGCGCGCGTTGTTCGGAATCGCCATGGGCGGGGAATGGGGCGTGGGCGCGGCTTTGGCGTTTGAGACGCTGCCGGCGGAGAAGCGCGGATTCTTTTCGGGGTTGCTGCAGGAAGGATACGCGGTGGGCTTTT
>JBEKWZ010000471.1:0-4039 GCA_049512555.1 Candidatus Sulfotelmatobacter sp.
ATCATGGCGATCAGCGTCCCTCCGCTCACCGTCTTCAGCGTGGCCTGCCCGTGTCCGGCGCGGATTTCTTTTTTCAGTTCGGCCGCACTGAGCCGCCCAGCGACCACGTGGTAGGTGAGAATCTTGGTCAGCATTTCTTTATTCTCCGGCTTCAGCAAAGTTTCCACGGTGCCCGCCGGCAGCTTGGCAAAGGCTTCATTGGTGGGCGCGAACACGGTGAACGGCCCGGCTCCCTTCAGAGTGTCAACCAGTCCCGCCGCTTTGACCGCGGCGACGAGCGTGGTGTGGTCGGCCGAGTTGACGGCGTTGTCGATGATGTCTTTCGTGGGATACATCGTTTGCCCGCCGACGACGGGATTCTTATCAGCCGCCATGGCCGTGCAAGCCATGGCCGCAATGCTCAACAACAGAACTGCAACTGTGCGCTTCATAATCTCTCCTGATCTGATTCGATGTGGACCGCTTTCATGGATAGGTACGCGGCCGCGGGGAGATCGGATTGTTTGACGCGGACTGTTGACGTATTCAAACCCGGAACATTCCCAACCCCGCTTCCGTACTCCCACTTGCCACACATCCCCGCAGAAGCGGAAAGCGAGATCCTCATGAAACGGCAGTCGAACCTATCATCGATCCTGTTGCTCCTGGCAATTCCCTTCGTCTTTCTCAACGATGCGAACGCGCAGAACACGCCGGCGCAAACCGCGCCCGCACAGACCGCATCCGAGCAAACGATCCCCGCGTTCGACAAGATTCAAAACCAGCAGGACCTCGACCGCGCCGGCGCCGCTCTCGATGCCGCGCTCTTCGACTCCTACAACCGCTGCGACCTCGACAAGTTTGCTTCATTCCTGGACGAGAACGTCGAGTTCTATCACGATCAGGGCGGCATCACGCTCGGCCGAGCGGCTCTGACCGACAGCGTCAAGAAGAACATCTGTGGCAAAGTCACTCGCGAACTCGTGCCCGGAACGCTGAAGGTCTACCACATGAAAGGTTACGGCTTCGTCGAGATGGGCGTGCACCGCTTCCATCATCCCGGTCACGACGACACCGAAGGCGTGGGCGAAGGCCAATTCATTCATCTATGGCAGTACAAGGACGGCGCATGGAAAGTCACCCGCGTGATCAGCTATGACCACCATGCGGCGGCCAAGTAAAACTGCCGGCGCGTAATCCGCGCCGATTCGGAATCGCATAGACTCAGGTGGCCCACACTACGCGGTTTTCGTTGTGTGTGTGTGGGGGCTGCCCGATCCAGACATCGGCAGCCCTAGGCCACGACTCAGCCAGCCCGCATGCTATAGTGCGATTTCGCATGGGATCATTCCTGCTCTTCGCGTTTTCCTGGTGGTCCATCCTGCTGCGGATTGTGGCCCTCGTCCACTTCATCCGCCGCCGGCCAAACTTCTATTGGCTCTGGGTCATTCTGCTGTTTTCCTGGGTGGGAGCGGCTATCTACATCGTTGTGGAAGTGATTCCCGACGCCGGCCTGTTGCGCGATTCGTTTCAGGTTTTTCCGCGCCGCCGCCGGATTCAGGAACTGGAGCGCATCGTCCTCGACAACCCTTCGGCGGGGAACTACGAAGAACTCGGCCTGCTCTATCTCGACGACGGCAACTATGCGCGTGCCCGCACCTGTTACGACAAGGCCATTTCTTCGCGCACCGACCACGCCGATCCGTTTTATCGCCGCGGCATCGCCGAGATCGAACTCGGAGATTTCGCCGCCGCGGTGCCCGACCTTGAGCGCGCCGTCACCTCCGACCCCGACTACGACTTCCACCGCGCCAAAGGATTGCTCGCGTGGGCCTACGCGCAGACCGGGCAGAACGAGAAGGCGGACGCGATGTTTCGCGAGGCCACGAGGATTTCCACCATCTCCGAAACCTATTATCACTACGCCCTGTTCCTGCAATCGCAAGGACGCGCCGCCGACGCCCGCGAGTGGGCGCAGAAGATTCTCGCCAAGAAACCGACCATGCCCGGCTATCTTCGCCGCCGCGAGCGGCCGTGGTTCCGCAAGGCGGACGCGCTGCTGGCGCGGCTTCCGGCCTAAGCGCCTGGGCGGCGGCAAGCGGGCCCTCAGGGGCTAAAGCCCTCATCGGTTCGTGCTGCTCATGCGGCACGACTTGAAGTCGTGCCCTTCCCGGTGCCTGCCCTTCCGATGCGTGCCCTTCCCCGGGCCAATGCTAAAATGAGTGGTGAAGATTTCCCCACCTGCCATCCGGCTGCTGGCGACCGACATCGACGGCACGCTGCTTAATCCACAATTCACAATTTCTGACGCCGACCTGATGGCGCTGCGCCGGGCCCATGCCGCAGGCATCGAAATTGTGCTAGTGACCGGGCGCCGGCACACCTTTGCCTTGCCCATCGCCCAGCAGCTGGGGTTTGATTTGTGGCTGATCAGCTCCAACGGCGCAGTCACGCGGTCACTGGCCGGCGAGACTTTTCACCGCGACCTGATGCCGGCGGAACTTTGTCGCCGGCTGTGCGGGGCGATGCAAGAATTCCGCGGCAACACGGTTCTGACGTTTGACAAGGAAACCAAGGGCGCGATTGTGCTCGAGCGGCTCGACGAACTGGGGGCCAGCATCCGGCGCTGGCTCGAGAAGAACATGGAGTACATTGAGTTTGTCGTGCCTGTGGAAAAGGCGCTGGTGAGCGATCCAGTACAGGCCATGTTCTGCGGTACGATGGCGCGGATGCGCCTGGCGCTCGGTGCGCTCGAGCGCACTGGCATGGATGGCACCGTCACTGTACTGCGCACGGAATATCCCGAGCGGGATCTGTCGATGATTGACGTGTTGAATGCAGGCTGTTCCAAAGGGCATGCGCTGGAGCGCTGGGCGATCCATCGCGGTTACCGGCGCGACCAGGTCATGGCCGTTGGTGACAACCACAATGACGTTGAGATGCTTGAGTTTGCCGGGCATCCGGTTATCATGGGGAATGCCTGCGAAGAGCTGCGCACCCGGGGTTGGACGGTGACCCTGGGCAATGATGCGTGTGGCATCGCGGCGGCGGTAAACACTGTGATTAGCGGCTAGTGGGTAGTGAATCCGGATGAGGCTCGCATCGAAACTCGGCATTTGGATTTCTGCGCTACTGGCGCTGGCGACTGCGCTGCCCTGCTTTGCTGGCGAAGTTGCAGTACTCAAGAATGGGTTTTCGATCCGGCATGAGCGGCGGGAAGTGATCGGCGATACCACGCGGTTGTATGTGAATGCCGACGGCTCGAGTTTTGTGGATGTGCCCACAGCCCAGATTGAACATTTTGAGGCCGCGCCGGATTTGCCGGCTTCCGACCCCAAAGGTAACGTTTCTGGCGCGCAAGCAAAACCTCCGCTTCTCGCAAAGTACGCGAGAAATGGGGCACCCGGAGCATCGGTCTTCCCGCAGAGTGGTTCAGTGGATTTGAATGAAGTGGTCAACTCCGCCAGCCAGCGGTACTGGTTGGATCCCGACTTGGTCAAGAGCGTCATCAAGGCCGAGAGTGGGTTTAACTCCCGGGCGGTGTCTCCGAAAGGCGCGCAGGGACTGATGCAATTAATGCCGGGAACCGCGTCGCAGCTGGGCGTTCCGAATGCGTTCGACCCGGCGGCGAACGTCGAAGGCGGAACCAAATATCTGCGGGAACTGCTGGAGCGTTATAACTTCGACCTGGTGAAGGCGCTGGCGGCTTACAACGCGGGGCCGCTGCGGGTTGAACAGTTTGGCGGCGTACCACCTTACTATGAGACGCGGGCGTATGTAGCCCGGGTGGTCCGGGACTTCAACAAGAAGAAGGCGGCCGAGGAAAAAAGCGCGCGGCAGACCGCTCCCTCCAAAAAATCAACCGCGCACGTTGCGACTAGAACGGCACACAGCTCCGGTACCGTGACCCAGGCGAAGGCGAGTGCAGGGCAGGAGCAGAATTAGGAATGCGTCACGACTAGCCAGAAACCCTGCGCCTTCAGACTCCACTCGGCCTCTCTACCCCTCCACATTATTATTATTCTTTGACCCAATTCTTGATCCAATTCTTTGACCCAAT
>JBEKWZ010000472.1:0-4035 GCA_049512555.1 Candidatus Sulfotelmatobacter sp.
GATCACATTGGCGACATTGCGCGCATCATCACGCAAGAAAATGGCAAGACCTTCGCCGAGGCCAAGGCGGAAATGCGCCGCGCTATCGAAAATGTTGAAGTCGCCTGCGGCATTCCGATGATGATGCAGGGCTACAACCTCGAGGATGTAGCTCGCGGCATTGACGAGATGATGATTCGGCAGCCGATTGGCGTGACTGCCGCGATCGTGCCGTTTAATTTTCCTGGGATGATTGCGTTCTGGTATCTGCCTTACGCCATCGCGACGGGGAACACGTTCATTCTCAAGCCGAGCGAGCGTGTGCCGCTTACCATGCGCTACGTTTATGAACTGCTGGAAAAAACGGGTCTGCCGAAAGGTGTGGTCAATCTGGTGAATGGCGGCAAGGCTGTGGTCGATGCGTTGATCGATCATCCGAAGGTCCGAGCCATCAGCTTCGTGGGATCGACTCCGGTCGCGCGTTATATCTACGCGCGCTCGGGGGAGCAAGGGAAGCGCTGCCAGTGCCAGGGCGGAGCCAAGAATCACGTCGTTGTCCTTCCGGATGCTGATATGCCGATGGCGACGCAGATTATCAGTGACAGCGCCTTCGGCTGTGCGGGGCAGCGTTGTCTCGCAGTATCAGTTGCGGTCACGATCGGCGAGGCGCAGAAGACTTTTCGGGATTCGATTGCCGATGCGGCTGCGAAACTGCGCGTTGGCAACGGGCTGGAAGACGGTGTGCAGATGGGGCCTGTGATCACCGCGCAGAGCAAGGAACGTGTCGAATCGCTGATTGGTCTGGGCCAGAAGCAGGGTGCGAAAGTTCTGCTCGATGGCCGCAATTCGAAGATTCCGAAATATGAATCGGGCAATTTCGTGAAGCCTACGATTCTGGATGACGTTCCCGCGACCAGCGATCTCGCCGACACCGAAATCTTTGGGCCTGTGCTCAGCCTGGTTCACGCCGACAATATGGACGAAGCGCTGGCATTTCTCGAACGCAGCGCTTACGGCAATCAGGCGTCACTGTTTACGTCGAGCGGATCGGCGGCGCGACGGTTTCGTTACGAAGCGCCCGCTGGGAACATCGGCATCAACATTGGAGTCGCCGCGCCCATGGCCTACTTCCCGTTTAGCGGATGGAAGAACAGCTTCTTCGGCGATCTCCACGGCCAGGGCCGCGACGCGATTGAGTTCTACACTGACAAGAAAGTTGTGGTCGAGCGCTGGGCCAAGGAACACTCGAGGAAGTTTTGAAGCGCCACCCCAGCGGCTAAAGCCGTGATTCTCAGTTGCGTTTGTGGCACGACTGGAAGTCGTGCCCTTCCCGGTTCGTGCGCGCACTTTAATTTGAGGGAGTCTTCAAAAATGACTACTACCGTTGCTACTGCCCCCATGACCGGGCAGGAAATTGTTGACCTTACCAAGAAGCACACGCTTTTCGAGTGGTCGGCGCAATCGAAGGTCGACCCCATTCCGGTGGCTCGCGCGAAGGGTATTTATTTCTGGACCCCGGAAGGGAAGCGCTTTATCGATTTCAACAGTCAGTTGATGTCGGTGAACATCGGACACGGCGACGAGCGCGTCATCAACGCGATCCATGAGCAGGCTCAACAGCTGTGCTACGCGAATCCGTTCATGGCAACCGAGCCGCGGGCGCGGCTGGGCGCGAAGCTCGCGGAAATTACTCCGGGCGACATCGACACATTCTTTTTCACCAATGGCGGCGCCGAGGCCAACGAGAATGCGATCAAGATTTCGCGTTTCTTTACTGGACGGCACAAGATTATGGCGCGCTACCGGTCGTATCACGGAGCGACGGCGGGCGCGATCAGCCTAACGGGCGACCCGCGGCGATGGGCGGCTGAGCCCGGCATCCCGGGTGTGGTGCGCGTGCTCGATCCTTATCACGGCATCGAGCGCGGATGGGAATCCGCCGAGACTTCGCTGGCTATGATCGAAGAGACCATGCAGCTCGAAGGACCGCAGACCATTGCGGCCTTTATTCTCGAGACCGTGGTCGGCACGAACGGGATACTCATTCCGCCTGACGGGTATCTCGAGGGCGTGCGCAAGCTTTGCGACAAATACGGCATCCTGATGATTGCCGACGAAGTCATGGCCGGCTTCGGGCGTACCGGCGAGTGGTTCGCCATCGACAACTGGAAGGTTGTGCCCGACCTGATCTGCATGGCCAAGGGTCTCACGGCGAGCTACCTGCCGCTGGGAGCGGTGGGAATGCGCCATCACATCGCGCAGCACTTTCAGGACAAAGTGTTTTATGGCGGGCTGACTTACAACTCGCATCCCATGGGATGCGCCGCGGCGCTGGCGACCATTCGCGTCTACGAAGAAGACCATCTCATCGAGAATGCGAAGAAGATGGGCGCGATTATGAAATCGCTGGGCGCGGAACTGCAGGCGAAACATTCGTCGGTGGGGGCGGTGCGGTCGATCGGGTTGTTTGGAATTGTCGAACTGGTGCGCAGCCGGAAGACGCGGCAACCGATGGCGCCGTTTAACGGGACCTCAGAGGAGATGGGTGCCCTCGGCCGATTTTTCCGCGAACAGGGGTTGTACACGATCGTGCGCTGGAACTCGTTCTACACGAATCCTCCTCTGTGTATTAATGAGCAGCAGCTGCGCGAGGCGTTTGCCATCATTGACAAGGGGCTCGAGATTACGGACAAGGCGGTGAAAGACTAGAGTCCGGCTGGCAAGGCTTCGAGGGTCGGATGCAAGATTTTGGGTTAGAATCGTTCTAAAGACTGCAGTCCCCGAAGCTCATATGAAACGACTTGTGGCGATCATCCTGCTGGGCGTGTTGAGCGTGGGATGGTCTGTTCAGGCCAGTGCGCGACCCCGCACTCGATCCTCCGCGCAGAACCGCGACGCCCGCAAAGCAGACAAGAAGCTGCGGAAGGCACGGAACAAATATGCGAAGGCCCAGCGCAAAGCCCAACGCAGAATGATCAAGAAGGATCGGAAGAACACGAAAAGATTCTGACCTGCCCCGACCCCGACCTATTCCACCACTTACTCAACAAAGCCCGATCACGCGGCCTTGCCCGCCGAGTTTGCCATGTTCACGATGGGCAACGGGATACGGATTCGTCGGGTCTGGTGAGAGCGCTTTTCGCGGGCATCTACAAAAACTGCCCCGTCGGCGATGACGATGGGATCGCTAAGGAATTCGAATTCCTCGCCGTAAAGTCGCATCTTGCTTTCCTGGCTGAAACCTAACTGCTTTAACTTGGCGCAGAGGACTGCATTGCTGGCTGACATTTAGGATACCTGTATTTTCGTGTGGCTGGTTTGGTGCGGTTGAAGGATGAAATAGGAATAGCACTGGTCATTATACTCCCTCCAGAACCGTTGCGGGGCGCGGGATGTGAGCTCTAGAAGAGGCCTGCGTTCCAGGCAGGATTCGCTTGCGCGTTTGGCGCACTAGGGGCACAATCTATATGTCAGAAAAGACGCCACTTGAGTGGATCCCCGTTGGGCCACTCGGAAGAGGTCTAAAAATGAAAACGAACCGGATCTGCATCGTGTTGTTCTTATCCGCCATACTGGCGCTTCCGGGATTCGCGCAGCAAGCTAGTTCAAACTCGAGCGCACCGGCGAACGCATCCTCGACTCAGAACGCGAGCGCCAGCGACTTGGCGCCACTGCCCGACACCAAACCCACGGATTTCTGGGACGGCGACGACCCCAACCTGGTAAATCTGGTGACGCATCCGTTTGCCAACAAGAAGTACGTGCAGCGGCAAGTGGGGCCGATCCGGGACCGGCTTAACGAACTGGACGAGTTGACGTCAGAAAACGGCAAGATGATCAAGGACGTCGACGGGCGCGCGCAGCAGGGCATTCAGCTGGCGTCGGAAAAGAGCAGCCTGGCGGACCAGCACGCGACGGATGCGGCCAACAAGGCGCAGCTGGCGCAAACCGCCGCCAAGCAAGCCTCGACCCGGGTTTCGACCGAAGAGCAGGTCGTGGGCAACATCGACCAATTCAAAGGGACCGCGCAAACCGAGATTCGTTTCCTTTCGGGGC
>JBEKWZ010000473.1:0-4028 GCA_049512555.1 Candidatus Sulfotelmatobacter sp.
CTTATGATCGCCCCCCCTCTGCTACGCTAAGGGCAGATTCGCGCCGCGCTGCCGATTTTACGGCCAAGGCGGGAAACTTAGAACCTCATCCGCAATTCCATTGATCGGGAGCGATCGAATGACTCTTTCTTGTTTGGAAAAAACCGCCGAGTTCAAGCGCAAGATCGAAACCCGCCAAGCCCGCATCGGCATCGTGGGCATGGGGTATGTGGGCCTGCCGCTGGCGCTTCTGTTCAGCGAGCAAGGCTTTGCCATCACCGGCTTCGACATCGACTCCCGCAAAGTGGAGACGCTGAACAGCGGCGGATCGTACATTGTCCGTATCGCCGCCGCAGAGATTGAAGCGGCGCGCAAGAGCGGCTTCGCGGCAACCGCGGACTACGCCCGGATTACCGGAATGGACGCGGTCATCATCTGCGTTCCCACCCCGCTGAACGCGTATCACGAACCGGACCTGAGCTACGTTACCGGCACGGTGCGCAGCATCGCCCCCCACCTTCAGGAGGGCCAACTCATCATCCTGGAGAGCACCACCTACCCCGGCACCACGGAGGAGATTGTGGTTCCTCTGCTGGAGCGGGGCAATCCATCCGGTCTTGGCGTAGCCCGCGGCGAAAGCGACGAAGGATTTCACGTCGCCTTCTCGCCGGAGCGCGAAGACCCCGGCAACGACACCGTCGCCCGCCGCGACATTCCCAAAGTTGTGGGCGGATGCGGCCCGGTGGCGCGCGATCTGGCCTGCGCCGTCTACTCGACCATCTTCAACCGCACCGTCCCCGTCTCCTCGCCAGCCGCGGCGGAGATGACCAAGCTGCTCGAGAACATCTATCGCTGCGTGAATATCGCTCTGGTCAACGAACTCAAACAGCTTTGTATGCGCATGGGCATCGACATCTTTGAAGTGATCGATGCCGCCAAGACCAAGCCCTTCGGCTTCCAGGCATTCTATCCGGGTCCCGGTCTGGGCGGCCATTGCATCCCCATCGACCCTTTCTATCTGTCCTGGAAGGCCAAGGAGTTCGACTTTCATACCCGCTTCATCGAGTTGGCCGGCCAAGTCAATCTCAATATGCCCTACTTTGTCGTCGAGAACGTCATCGAAGCCCTCAGCCGCCAGGGCAAGGCGCTCAACGGAGCGCGGATTCTGGTTCTCGGCCTGGCCTACAAGCGAGACATCGACGATCTGCGCGAGTCGCCCTCGCTGACCGTCATCGAACTGCTGCAGAAACGCGGCGCGCGGGTAGAATACAACGATCCTTTCTTTCCCGCCGTCGGCCAGGGGCGCAAATACGCGCTCAATATGGCTTCGACGCCACTCGAACGCATCCCCGAATTCGACTGCGTGGTAATCGTCACCGACCACACGCAGTACGACTATGCCGAGATTGTGAGCCGGGCGAAGCTGGTGGTGGACACGCGCAACGCCACCAAGGGAATTGAATCCGCCAATATCGTGCGCTGCTAGGGAACCTCTGCGCAACTCCCGAAGTATGGTCGCAAGAGCAAGCGAGAGCTTTTTTGGACCGGATGGCGCAGGCGGTTCCCTGGGAGGAGTTATCGGCGCTGGCGGAGCCGCATTGTCCCAAGGCGGGCAACGGAGCAACTGGCGCGGTTTGCGGACTGAATCATAGATGATCTCGACTCGTACCGGCAAGGAAGCGCGGGCACAGGAACACAGTTTCTGTGTTTCTGTGGAGCGTACTGTTGAAAGTTGTTGATTGTAGGTAAGTTAGCATAGGCTCCACAGTTTCACAGTTTCTGTGATTCTGTGTTTCTGTGAAGGCGCTCCGTGGAAAGCATTGATTATGATGGAGTTATATAGGCCTTCACAGTTTCACAGCCAAAATCGCGAATATTTCGGTGTTTTCGGTCCAGTCGATTTTGGGCAAACGGTTGATGGGACGGTTGTTAGCGAACGCGAAAAAAGCGCTTTTCGTGACATAGAATGCGATAGTTTCGGGACGGCTTCACCAGGGGTCAGGGATCAGGGGTCTGGGGTCGGAAAAGCGCCGCTCCACCGACTGCTTCAATTGTGCGCCGGCGGGAGACTATTCTCGGCAAAGCGCCTGAAAAGCGCGCAATGCGGGTTGGGAACCTCGTCGGGATTCGGAAGAAAGACGCTCCGCGCAGGAAAAAACCGGCTTGCGGATCGCTCCAACCGCACATTTACTACCCCGAGACGGGGAAAAACCTTGCTACATCCCACATCTCAAAATCGAGATGTGGGCCACCCAGTTATTTGTGGAGAGTCAGACCTGGGCCACCCGCCGATTCCAACGTATCCGCATAGAGGTACGCAACCGCCCCTGACGACAAAACACACTATGCCGATGATAAGCTATGGCCTTGAGGTGGTCTCCCAAGTCTCAGAAGCGAGACTGGGCCCGCTCATCGAACAGCCTGCGAGAGAGGCTGGCAACTGCCTGCGTGGATGCGCAACAGGCATCTCGATTCCCACACCCCGGTCCCCAAAGGCGAGGGTGTCAAGTGCATGGACATCCTTTACAGTTTGTCTCCAGACATCCTTTACACATGAGGGCGGTTTGGGTCGGATTCGCATGCTGCGGCAATTGAGGGCAAGATTATGCCAGCCGGTGAAGCGGAGGCCAGCTCTGCTGGAGAGCAACTCGCTGAGGAATAGCCGGTTGCGACTCATCGAGACGATGAACATACGGGGACGGAATCTGGACGGGTTCCGTCCCCGCTGCGTTTCCATCTTTCATCGGACGATAGATCGCCGATGCCTTGAAAAACTCATGCCTCGGATTCAAATCATGCTGTCGGCGGCGGGTTTTCAACGAAGCGTTCGATGATCGTCGAGCGCTTCGTTGCCGGGTCGAGTTCGCGGATCAGCGTGTTGCAGTAATAGATCAGGCATCTTTCCTCGGCCTCGACGATGCGCACCCGCTCGCCGATGAGGGTCTTCGAGATGGGATAACTCTGGTCATGAATGTCGATGGTTCCGTGCGAGTCGATCTTTAGCGTCCAGGCTCCTTCCGGGTACTCCCAGGCGGGCGGATTGGGGATGAACGGGCGCGGGCTGGGCTGCCAGCGGCTGGCCGGGGTCTGCATGCCGAGCGCCTCATGGGGGCGGATGCAGTTATACTCGCGGCGATAGTCGTCGAGCCACTGCTGGTGGTTTTCGGTGGGCGCGCCGCGGTGGTTGAGCGCCCGCTCCATGCTGCCGTGGTGGCGCTCCACCTTGCCTTGCGTCTGCGGATGCCGGATGCCGGAAAAGTACAGCCGGATGCCTTGGCGCATCAGCCACAAGCCCAGCTGCGTCGAGCCGCCAAACGACTGATGATTCCACCACGGGATGCCGTGGTCCATCAGCATGGCCTCGGGCAGGCCGCACTCGGTAAACGCCTGCTCCAGATGGCCGCGCACCAGCGCTGCTTCAGGCCGCGACGTGGCCCCGAGCGCCACCAGGTAGCGGCTGTGGTCGTCGATGACCGACAGGGCCGTCGCGGCTTTTGGCCAGTTCTTCGGCCCCTTGAAGTCCATCTGCCAAAGCTCGTTCGGCTGCTCGCGCTCGAAGCGCTTGACGGCGGGCTGGTGCCGGTCCGCATCGCGCACCAGGCCGAGACGCAACAACACGCGATGGATGGTGCTGGAGGGCAGTTCAATCCCTTGGCGGTTGAGAAGCGCAGCCAGCTTGCGCGCGCCCCAATCGGGATAAAGCTGGCGCAAGGCGCGGATGCGTGTCTCCAACTCCGGCGCGGTCCGCGTGGGCGAACGGTCTGGCCGACGGCTGCGCTCTTCAATGGCCGCTACGCCGCCCTGGCGATAACGCTTGAGCCACAGATAGCCGGTTGGCCGCGCAATGTCGAACTCGCAACACAACCGGCTGAACGGCTCGGTGCCCCGCAAGGCACGCACCACAAACTCCACACGCTGTTCCCGGATTTCCATCTGCTTGAACGGCATCGCTTCTCCACCTCCGCGCGAGCGGAAGTGTAAAGGATGTCCAGAGACAATGTGTAAAGGATGTCATGGAACTGAACAGCGAGGGACCGGGGGCACCCTCA
>JBEKWZ010000474.1:0-4022 GCA_049512555.1 Candidatus Sulfotelmatobacter sp.
CGCGCAGATCGACCACCAGCAGCGCGTAGTCGTGATTTAACGCGGACTCGTGGAAATACTGCTGGTTATTCAATGGGTCCCTACCGGTTCTCAGCAGGTCGACCTCGTCGATGTGGATGTTGTAGTCGGGAGGGGCGCCGGTGCCTTCAAACAGCGAGACGGCGCCGAAATCCATGCTGGCGCAGGCGGCCTTCAGAACCCCGGCGTTCCAGTTTTTTCCCATTGGGTTAGGGCTGTTGTCGCCAGTCGTAGTGATCGGTTTGGTCAGTGCGGCGCCAATGAGAATCGTGGGATCAACCGCCTTCATTGCTTTGGCGAATTCGACGACGGCCGCTCCATACACTTGCGGGCCGACCTTGGGGTTCTCGGAATGACGGCCCCAATCTCTCGAAGTGGCGATGGGGCCGAGGTGAAGGTCGGGTTCCGGAGAGCCCTGCTGACCGAAGAGGCCAGTGGTATCGGCGTCAGAGCCGGGGGTGTGACCCTGTCCGTAGTAACCGTTGTTCTGGGGCTCGAAGCCCACGGTCCAGAGCATAATGCCGAGGGGCCGGGGATGGCCGATGCGCAGGGCGTTGAAGCCATCGTCGGTGGGTAACGGAGTGGCCGCGCGCAGGCTGGCCCAATAGCCGACGGTCTTCCAGTCGTTGCCCTTCGAGTCTTTGCCGATGGCTTGCGTGCTGTCGGGCTTGCCGTTGGTGTAGGCCACCCAAGCTGCGGCTTCGGCTGGTTCGCCGGGGCCGGTGCCATCGACGTTGCTGCCGTAGTTGACCGTGATCAGGGCGTCTCCCAACTTGTCGATCACGGGGGCGATGGCGGG
The DNA here is from genome assembly GCA_049512555.1 of Candidatus Sulfotelmatobacter sp. Taxonomy (GTDB): domain Bacteria; phylum Acidobacteriota; class Terriglobia; order Terriglobales; family Acidobacteriaceae; genus Sulfotelmatobacter. The sequence goes on from JBEKWZ010000474.1 coordinate 818, forward strand.
AAACTTCCTTTCGGTCGCGAAGGCCGGGGCGCGGTCGTTGGTGTAGGGATTGGTGATTGCGCCGGTGGACCAGTGGTACAGCGCATCGATGCCGTTGTTGCCGGGAAAACGCAGGCTGGTGATGCCCGCATCCTGGAGAAGTTTCACGGACGCGGCGTCGAAGGCTTTGGGATCCCAACGGTCGCCGGCTACGCCAATCGAACTGGTATAGAGGACAGCTTGCCCTTTGGTGGGATCCACGTGCACGGTGGTCTTCAGCTGAGCGTGCAGGGACGCGGCAGTCGAGAGCGAGAGGACGATGCTCACAAGAAGCGCAGAGGCGGATCGACCAAAGCGGCCTCCGAGTCGCTGGTTCTGGTCGAACCGGAGAAGAGGACGCAGGATATGAACAGCCGGCACGCTGTATCGCAGGAACATAGGGGCTCCCCACCGAAGTATTGGCGAAAACACAAAACAATACGCTTTTGCGGGGGGCATTGAAAAGAGAAATAGTAATCAGGCTCTGAGGTTGCCCGGGAACTCTCGGAGAATCAAGCCAAACCGAGAATCAACATCAAGTTAAACGCTAGCAGCTTCCGCTAACCGATTGTCCGCACACGGTTCCAGTGATGGTACAGCTGGTGGCGGAATTGATGGTGCTGCTCACATTAATCTGGCAGCTTCCCGAGGGCTTTGGGCCGTACGAGATGCCTCCTTTTTCTGAGAAAGTGATGGGAAACGACGGGGCTGACTCGGTGAAGTTAACTTGGCTGGCGACGGTGACGCTGGGGTCGCCGTTAATTACGAGATTGGAAACGGAACAGTTTGTCGGGGTGACCGTGATTGCGGTCTGGAGGGACCCGCCGCCACTCGAGCTCAAGGTGCCGTCGATATCGCCGGCGACGGAAATCGTTCCACCCGCGGAACAGGCCACGGTGTCGGAGATGGGGAAATTGCAGTTTTCTCCAGTCGCGGTCACGGTGCAGGGAGACGACTGATCGGAGTGAAGGTTGCTCACGATGGTGGCGAGACTGGGATGGACCCCTCGTTCTGAAACGGCGTTGGAGGCGATGGCCTGGGTCAGAGCCGCATCGAGAGCCAGCGAGATTTGTTGAGTTACGGCCTGAGCCTGGGCCTGCGACAGGTTGTTGCTGCTGGAGTTTCCGCATCCGGCGGACGAAATGAAAAGCGTAGCGACAACGATAAGGGCGCAGAAGGGCGCAGTCTTCTTCACATGAATCTGCATGCGATTCTTCACACGATTCTTCACACGAAACATGGGAACCTCCTACGGAATGGAAATTTCCTTCGTGACCTCGAAAGCGTCACTATTGTACGCCCAGCATAATGGCCTGCGAACCAAGAGAGCGGGTGGCTGTTACAGTTTGAAAAGTGCAACAGATGCATGGGGACTCGACTCTCGTCCGCCAGGCGGCTTGGTGCGGCTCCGCTCGAAGCTGTGCCTTTCTTAGGGGATGGGCGCCTTAGCGGGCGAGCTCGAAAAAAGGGTGGCACGCGAACCGCAGCTCGCAGTGCCACCCCTTTCCTTAATTCAACTCGTTGTGGGAGGTTATTGCTCTCCCACGAAAGCTGCGGATGCGGCGTCGGCGCTGCTGGTGGCTGCGCCCCAGACGACGCTGTCGGCTGCAGTCGTGGTCGAGCCCCAGACCACGCTAAAGCCGGTCGCAGTGCTGGCTCCCCACACGACCGAACTGCCCCAAACTACGGAACTGCCCGAAACGTTTGCGCCCCAAACCACGGACGAGCCCCACACGACGGACGAACCCCAAACTACGGAGGATCCCCAGACCACCGACGCGCCCGCTACTCCTGAGGCGGTCGAGGCGTTTCCGTTGGAGAGCGTAACTGTTCCGGTCGATGCGTTATAGGCCGCCGTGGGTGAAAGCGCAGCTCCCAGAGTGGACGGCGCCACATCGGTGTTGTTCAGGGCCGCCTGCAGGTCGACATAGCCTGCTCCGACCGTGAAAAGATCATAGTAAGAAGTGTAGGTCTGTCCGGTGGTCGGATCGGTGGCCGTCGAGGAAGTCGGGAAGGTCTTGTAGGCCGTCTTCATCAGACGCGCCTTAACCTGGTCGGGAGTCAGCGACGGATGTTGTTGCAGCAACAATGCCACGCCGCCGGCGACTGCCGGGGTGGCCATGCTGGTGCCGCTCAACATGAAATAGTCGTGGTTGGTGATGTTGCCGGGCACGATGTTGGCCGGATACTCGGACTCGAGTGTGGCCATGTGGTCATCGAGCGAAACCACCAGGTTGCCCGGAGCGACGACGTCGGGCTTCACCACATGGTCATAGGTGGTGGGGCCCTTGGAGCTGTAGCTGGCAATCAGGTCGTCAGTGCGGGAGAACGTATTCATCGCCTTCATGGCGCCCACGGTCAAGACAAAAGGATCGTTGCCCGGAGCGGCGATGGTTCCGTAGCCGTTGCTGCCGTTGACACTGATGCGGCCGTAGTTGCCGGCGGCGGCGACGACGACGATGCCGGCCTTCCATGCGGACTCGACTGCCTGGCAGAGAGGATCCTGCGTGTAGCTGACGGCGATGCCGCGGCCGAGGGAGAGGTTGATGACTTTAATGTTGTAGGTCGACTTGAGCGAGATCGCTTCCTGAATGGCAGCGATCACGTTGCTGTCGCTGCCGTTGCCGTTCACGTCGAGAACGCGAAGGTCGACCATATTCACGTTGGTGGCGACGCCAGCGTAAGTTCCGCTCGACCGGTAGCCGTTGCCGCCGATGATGCCGGCGACGTGGGTGCCGTGACCGTAGGTGTCGTACACCAGATGGTTCATGGAGTTGTAGACGGTGGTTCCGGTGAAATCCTGGTGATAGACGACGCGCGAATAAGACTCGGTCGAATCCCAGAGGTCGGGATGATTGTCGTTGATGCCACTGTCAATGATGGCGACGCCGATTCCGGTGCCGTTGTAGCCGGCGTTCCAGACGGTGCTGACGTTCATGGCGGCGTTGGTGTAGTCGTCCAATCCTTTAACGGGGTGATCGAGACTCACTTGAGCAACTTCGGAGTCGTTGGCGAGAGAAGCAAGTGCGCTGACGGGAATGGTGAATGCCGCACCTTTAATCATGTGCAGCTTCGACTTCAGGATTCCTCCCCTTTGTTGCATCGTGGCATAGTGCGCCGCTGTCGGAACTTCTTTGTATTGCACGATGACTCGAAGGGTTTGGCTGTGCGCAGATCCCTGCTGGGC
>JBEKWZ010000475.1:0-4020 GCA_049512555.1 Candidatus Sulfotelmatobacter sp.
TCGACATTTATGGCAACACGCCGACTGGATGTCCGGCTGAGCCTGTTGCCCTCCGCACCGCGGCCGGTGAAATCCCGCACGCGCGTGCACTTCCATTCCAACACGATGGAAACGGTTGCAGAGATCTCCCTCCACGGCGTCAAGCAACTTGCTCCGGGCTCACAGGCCTTCGCGCGACTGAAGCTTCCCGAGCCGGCACTCTTGCTGCCCGGAGACCGGTTTATCATGCGCCAGTTCTCGCCGGTCGTGACCATCGGCGGCGGAGTTGTGCTGGATCCTGCTCCGATTCCGGGGATGCCAGAACGCGAAGCATTTCTTGAGGTTCTGTCTGCCGCGGATCCGGTACCGGTGCTGATGGCTCGCATCGCCCGACGGGGTCCGGGTGGAATCCTAATGTCGCAACTTGCCGCGGAAACTGGGTGGACCAGGGACGCCATTGAAGCGCGACTTGCCGGGGTCGTGAGCAAGGCGCAAGTGCTGCGGGTCGGCGACCTGTATGTGGACGCGCCCGCAATGGTCCGTCTGCAACAGCTCATCCTGAATTCTATCGAGGAGTTTCATCGAAAGAACCCCCTGGTCGGTGGGATTGCGCGGGAAGCCCTGCGCGAGCAGGTGAAGGCGTCGTCAGAGGTGTTCGCTGCATCGCTCGATCTGCTGTCTCAGGACGAGAAAATCGAAGCCGCTGGCGATCTGGTGCGGCTGCGCGGACACGGTGTGGTCATGAAGGACGAAGAGGCCGAGTCAAAAAAACAGATCGAAGCAGCGTTTGCCGGCGCTGGATTGAAAGTTCCGGGGCTGCGGGAAGTGATCGCCGGGCTCAAGGTGGACAAGGTTCGCGCCCAGAAAATTGTTACGCTGCTGCTGCGGGACAAGTTGCTGGTCAAGGTTTCCGAAGACCTGGTATTTCATCGCAGCGCGCTGGAAGAATTGCGCCGCCTGGTCGCGGCGCAAAAGGCCCGATCTCCGAAGATGGATGTGGCCACGTTCAAGGAACTGACCGGGGTCAGCCGCAAGTACGCCATCCCGCTGCTCGAATATTTGGACAGAGAACGCGTAACGCGGCGCGTGGGGGACGCGCGGGAAATTCTCTAACTTTCAGATCTTCTCTTCCGGAAACTCCACTTCCAGTCCCAGCGGGTCGGTAAAGCGGTTGGTGAGGTTGGCGAGGCCCGTCAGCAGATGGATGTCGACAATCTCCGGTTCAGAGAAGTGCGCTTTCAGAAACGCAAAGTCGGCATCGCCGATGTCGTGCGGCGTGCGCGTTAATTTCTCGACATAGATGAGGGCAGTGCGCTCCTTTTCGCTATAGCGCGAATAGTCTCCCGCTCTGAGTGAGGACCAGTCTTCTGCTGTCAGTCCCACCCGCTTCGACGACGCCACATGGTGCTGGGCACAGTAGTGGCATCCGTTGATGAGCGAGACTCGCAGGTAGATCAATTCATAGAGCTTGCGATCGAGGGATCGGCCCACGCTGGCGTAGAAGCTTAGAAAGTTCTTAAGCATCTCCGGACGGTGGGCAAGCGCTTTCTGCGCGTTGCCCGGCTTGCCACGCAGCATTTTGTCGTAAATTTCCTTCACCTCAGGAGAGGCTGTTTCCTGGGCAATCAGGCTAATCCGCGCCATGCGATCCTCCGTTGGTCAAAAGTGCAGAACATTTAATCATAGATGAAGGCCGGTCGAAAGCCTGCCCCTCTTGAAGCGAGGCCGCGAATTGCCGATAGACCTAGTGTGAAACCTGTTGCGGCCAACCTCGGTGCCTGTTTGTTGCTGGTCTTCTGCGAGGCATTGTTGCCTCTCTGCGCGCAAAACGAGACTTCCGATTCCGAAACCGGATCCAGAATTATTGCCCTGGAGAACGCATGGGCGCGTGCGGCAGAAGTCAAAGACGTCAAAGCGATGGACGCGCTGCTCGATGATGCTTTCGTGAATGTCGACTCTGACGGCCGACTCATGTCGAAAACGGAAGTCCTGGCGGATGTGAAGTCGACCAGCGTGCAGCAGGTCGTGACCGAATCGATGAAGGCGAATCTGCACGGAAACACAGCGATCGTCACGGGGATTTTCAGAATGAAAGGAATAGAAGGGGGAAAACCGTACCTGCGACGGGGTCGCTTCCTTGATGTGTGGATGTACAAGAACGGTGTTTGGGTCGCCATTTCAAGTCAGGCCACGCCGATCGCGCACTGAACACCTGCCGGGACCAGCGGTTTCCGTTCGGAGGAGCGCGGCTAGGATATGCAGTCGGGGAAGGAGTCGAGATGAAGAGAATGTTTCCTGTGGTCCTGCTTTTGTTGATGATCCCCGGAGGCTACGCGCAGAAAGCGAGCCCTGGGGCAGACGAGTCGCGCATTCTGGCGCTCGAACTGGCCTGGAACCAAGCGGTGCAAGCAAAAGACGCGAAAGCGCTCGAGATGCTGATTGCGCCGGAGATGGTGTACGTCGAGATTGACGGCACGCTGATGAATCGGGCCGAGTACTTGGGCAGCGTTGCATCTCGATCCGTGCATGCGGAACAGATCCTGTGCGAATCGATGACAGTACATCTCTACGGTCCGATCGCGATCGTGAGCGGAGTGTATCGAGAGACGGGCGCGAAGAGCGGGAAGCCATACTCGCACCGGGAGCGGTTTATCGACACCTGGGTTTTGAGGGGCGGAAACTGGTTCTGCGTAGCCAGCCAGTCGACGCTCATCGCGCGGTGAGGCACACTGCCATGAGAACGTTGACGTTGGTTGCGCTACTGGCTTGCGCGACAGTCCCGTCGGGCTACGCGCAGGGAGTCTCGGACTCTGATGTGACGGCGACGATTGTGGCGATGGAACAAGTTTGGAACCAGGCATACGTTCTCAAAGACTCCAAGGCGCTGGAAAAGATTCTTGACGACCGTTTCGTCAACGTTGAGTCGGACGGTAGATTGATCACTAAGGAAGAAATGTTGACGGAAGTGAAGGGGTCCACTGCGCTTCAGATAATCACGGAATCGACCGAAGTGCATGTACACGGAGACACCGCGATTGCCACCGGTATCTTTCGGATTAAGGGAGTGCAGCGAGGAAAGCCCTTCGCGCAGCGAGCCCGTTTCGTCGATACCTGGTTTTATAAGAACGGGGAGTGGGTCGCGATTGCGGGGGTGGTGACTCCGATTGGGGGGTGATGCCGGGTGACCCTCCTGGTTTGCAGTCCATGTATCCCGGTGGAGAGACCGATCTCATGAAGATGTCAGTCTGCTTGTTCATTGCGGTGTGCGCGCTGTCGGTGTCGGGTTCCACGCAGGAGAGCAACGACGCCGGCAACGTGGCCGCCATTCGTGCGCTCGAACACGAATGGGTGGATGGCCAGTCGCACAACGACAACCGCGCCTTGGATCTGATTTTTGATAACTCCCTGGTTTACGTCGAGTACGGCAAGCTGGTGACGAAAGGCGATTACCTGGCGAGGATCAAGGACGCGGGCCCACAACTCAGTGAGATCGTGCTGGAACCCATGAGTGTGCGCACGTTCGGAAACACAGCCATCGTCATCGGAACCTATCGCGAGCGCGACCTGGCTGGGGGAAAGCCTCGGCTGAGGCGTTGGCGGTTTGCGGACACATGGGTGTACAAGACGCGCGGATGGGTGCTGGTTGCGGCGGCCGCGTCTCCCCTGACAGAGCACTGAAAGTGCGGGACGTCCGCTCACTGGCGGGCTCGCGCTTCGTGCGTTCTCGCCGTTTTCCTTAGCGCCTTACCAAGTACCGCAATCGAGCAGCCTGCAAGCTCCCGCTACGCTGGCCAACCGGACAGAAAGAGATACTTGTCACGCCTCAGTCTGGCTCTTTAGAGTGCGAAGCTAGGAGTCCTAAGCGAGAATCCATTCGGCCGGCAACACATGGGTCGATTCCAGCAGCACCTGGCCAGTCGATGCTGATCATGCCTTGAGGAACGCTTTGGCCGACATTACGGGGAGGGTTCATGAAGCGGGCGTTTATTGCAGTGATCATGGTTATTCTCATTGTCTGTGCCACCGCGGTGTGCGCCTCTG
>JBEKWZ010000476.1:0-4016 GCA_049512555.1 Candidatus Sulfotelmatobacter sp.
GCTGGTTGCAGGATGTCGCCCCTCAATCGATCGGGTACTTCGAGTCGAATTCCCGGCATCCTCCCTCAAACAACAATCACCGCTATTGGGCCGGGCTGGAGGTCGCCGCCATCGCGATTGCCGCCGACAATCAGAGCCTGTGGAAGTGGGGCATGGAATCGGCGGAAATCGGGATCAAGCAGATCAAGAAAGACGGCACCCTGCCCCTTGAAATGGACCGCGCTGCCCGCGCCCTGCACTACCATCTTTTCGCCACCAGCGCCTTAGTCATGCTGGCCGAATTCGCCGCCGTGAATGGGAAGGATCTGTATCAAGAACACGACCTGGCGCTCAAGCGGTTGGTCGAGCGCTCCATGAGCGGCATGACCGATCCCAGCTATTTTCGCGAGAAGACGGGAGTGGAGCAGGAAGTTCCGGCTTTCACATCGAGCGTTGACTTCGCCTGGCTCCAACCCTACGTGCGGCGATTTCCGAATCCTTCGCTGGAGGCGCAGTTGGCCAAGCTGGATTCGTTGAGCGCGCTATATCTGGGAGGGTTGCCGCCGGAATAACGGCGGACATCAGACGCAGGGCCTCAGCCACAAGCCGGCTGTGAGAACTCCCTGCGAGGCCCGGGGTCGCGACCAGTGGATAGGGATCCTTCGACTCCGGCACGGCATTCGCTTCGCGAATCCCGCACCTGCGCTCGGGATGACAAGAACTGTTTAGAGACTCGCAAGGCTCAAGCTTGGAAGGTTCCAGCTAAGAGCTAACGGCTAAGAGCCAAGAGCTGGTTTTCTAAATCGCCATCGGCCCGACTTCTTTTTCTACCTCTACCGTGTCGACCATGGCGATGGCGTCCCAGGGGCAGCCGTCAAGGAAGCAGCCGTCGGGGCCTTTGCTCAGACATTTCTTGCAGCCGATGCAGAGGATGGGGTCGATCTGGATGCGGCCGAATGGCGGATTATCCTCGTCGGGCACCCAGAACATGCAGTCTTCAACGGGACAATATTCCACGCAGGCGGGCGAGCCGGCGCATCCCGTGCAGCACTCGGTGATGACTGCCAATTCCTTAGGCTTCTTTTTCCGAGGCGTTGCGAGGCCCTTGGACTTTGGTTCAAACTTGAGCTCGTCGGGAACCATCCCAACGGCTTTAGTGGCGCCGGGTGCAGGAGGCATGGGCCGCATTATAACCTGAGCCGCGCCGGTTATTGAAGCTTACTTGCGCTTGAACATGAGCGCCGACTCTGTCTTGAATACTTCCTTACTGTCGGCAAACTGACGACAGAAGGCCTTCAGATCTTTGGAAGATGCGGTAATCGTGTCTGTATCGCCCGCCACCGTGGATAAGGTCACCGTCTTTGCCTCGATCGATTTCTTCAGCCAGTCGGAATCGATCGGAGTGAAAGACAGCGCGGCTTTGTCGATCTTGAGGAGAAGGATGTCGTGCTTCGCAGCGCACATGTCGCACACGGCGTCGTCCATCGGCGAGACGTCCAGAAAGTAGTGGGAATCCAACTTGACCATGCGGGCCTGACGATGGGACCTGTCCTGGCTGCATCCCTGACCTTCCTCGACTAGTTGCAGATCGTAAATCTGGCCCTTTGCTGCGATCGTAAGCTGCGTCGGGCATTTGTCGTCGGTCGTGGTCCAGGAGCCAATCAGGCTCGGGTCAAGAACCACGTCGTCGGGGACGACATGAAGATGATCGATGGTCGTTTCTTCGTACAGGGGGTTTATGGATGACACCCAGCAACCCGGCAACACGAGAAGCACGGCGAAAATCAGCGCAAGTCCAGCTAATCTTGGAAAAGTGCGAGAGCAGGAAACACCGGAGAGAGACATACGCCCTCCTACGAAAAATCGGGGTTGAAGCGACACCTCAAAACCCCCGCCCAAAATGATACTCCCTGCCGAGTTTGCGAGTCGCACACGATCTCCACCGGTCCCATTCTGTTATAGTGAACCCCGGCAAAGGAGCATCGACATGGCTGGCAAGAGTCTGAACCGGGTTCAACTGATCGGAAATCTGGGCAAGGATCCTGAAGTCAAATACACGCCGCAAGGCACACCCGTGGCCAAGCTCACCATCGCCACCAACGAGCGCTTTAAGGACAAGGCCGGCGAGTGGCAGGACCGCACCGAGTGGCATAACGTGGTGCTCTGGCAGCGCCTGGCAGAAATTGCCGGAGAGTATCTGAAGAAGGGCGGGAAGGTCTACATCGAAGGCCGCCTGCAGACTCGGTCCTGGGACGACAAGACCAGCGGCCAGAAGAAGTACATGACCGAGGTCGTGGCCAGCGACCTCATCCTGCTGGGCGGACGCGGCGAGGGCGGCGGTGGCGGCGACTACGCCGGAAGCTCGCGCGGATCGTCCTCGGCGGGCTCTTCCGCGGGCGGCGGCAACAACTTCGACCAGCGCACTCCAGAACCCGAGCCGGCTGGAGCAGGGCCGATCACGGACGAAGATATCCCGTTCTGATATCGGTATTTTTTGCTGAGTGGTGCTCTGAATCAGCATAGACTCGCGCCGATTCAAAGTCATAAAACAAATCATCTCGGAATCGCCGCACGCACGGCACACGAGACTAACGGTACTTCTGCTCTAATGCGCGCCCGGGGTCTGTAAGTAGTCGACGAGAACGTAGGTCATCGCACGCATTCCCAGCGGAATCGACGAATCGTCGGCGACAAAGTCTTTTGCGTGGTTACCGCCGGAGATCGTTCCGGGCTTTTGCGTGCCGAATTGAAAGGAAAACTCGGGCGCGACCTTCCGGAACTCGGCGAAATCGTCCGCCGCCATGATCGGAGGCGAGAGCGTGACATTCGACGCCCCGGCCGCCCGCTCGAGCGCCGGCAAACTCCGCTTGGTGAGCGCAGGATCGCTGATCAACGCTGGAACCCGGTCATAGAACTTGATCTCCGCCGAGCCCCCATTGCCTTGCGCAATGCTCTGGACAATCTCCCCCATGCGGCGCTCTATCTTTGCATCTACCTCGTCGTCAAAGGTTCGAATTGTTCCGCTAAGAGTGGCTAGATCGGGAGTGATATTGACACGCACCCCGCTGTGGATCGTCGAAACGCTCAATACCGCCGCATCGATCGGCGCAAGGTTCCGGGTGCGAATCGTTTGCAGTTCCATCACCGCTTCCGCCGCCATGATAACCGGATCTACGGTGTCCTGGGGATGAGCGGCATGCCCCTGTTTGCCGTGAAATGCGACTTGGAAGTTGCTGTCTGATGCGGCCATGGCGCCGAGCGAATAGACAAACTGGCCGACGTCCACAGTTCCATAGGAATGCATCCCGAAGACGGCTTCCGGCTTGAGCTTGGCGAACAGGCCTTCTTTCAACATCAGCGCTGCGCCGCCTTCTTCGCCCGTCGGCGGACCCTCCTCTGCCGGCTGAAAGACAAAGATCACCGTCCCCGGAAGCTGCTCCCGCATGGAGGCAAGCACCGTAGCGATGCCAAGGATCGCCGCGATATGAATATCGTGGCCACACGCATGGGCGACGCCAACATCCTGGCCGTTATAGGTGGAACGCACGGTGGACTTGAAGGGAAGCGAATTCTCTTCCGTCACGGGGAGCGCATCGAGCTCCGATCTCACGGCCACGACTGGTCCCGGTCGCCCGCCTCTCAGGACTCCGACCACGCCGGTGTGCGCAATCCCGGTCTGGACCTCAAGGCCCAAGGCCCGCAAGCGCTCGGCGACCAGCTTCGAAGTCTCGAATTCGCGGTTCGATAGCTCCGGATGCTGATGTACCCGATGCCGCAGTTCGATCAACGCGGGGGCGTCGCGCTCGACTGCGGCGTTGATCTCGGCGTCCGTAATCCTTCCGCTTGACGAGGACTGCGCAACTGCCGCCGGGCCTGCCGATAGCGCAGCGAGCATAAAGAGCGCGACAGCCAGGTTTCGCTTTGTGGTTTGCATTTTGTCGGAATCTCCTTTTTCGGCAGCGGACCACGGTATTCTATCGCCCCAAGGCAGATTGCGAGGCCAAAAGAACGTTGCCCCATGGTGTCCGGTGCAGACG
>JBEKWZ010000477.1:0-4006 GCA_049512555.1 Candidatus Sulfotelmatobacter sp.
TCGTTACTGGGCTTATCGTGAAGCTTTAGCCGAGTCTTTTCGTGTGTCTTCTCGGTGACTCCGGGCTCCACTTTCGCGTGCTTGCGGGATGGAAGCGGCCTAGCCACCGTGCCTCCTGGCGATGACGAGTCCGAAGACGATGTGGAGGCCGCCGAAGCCGGCGGCCAGAAACCAGTTGCCCCAGGCCGCGGGGCCAAGGACGGCGAGGCCGCCGAGCAGCATGAAGCAGAGTCCCATGACGGGGATGGCCGGGACTGAGAAGGAACCTCCGGTCATGATTCCGGCGCCGTAGAGGAGCAGCCAGGTGGCGGGCAGGGCGGATTGCAGGCCGGCGCGAAACAGCAGGAAGGTGAGGAAGGCTCCGGCGACCAGGGGCGGAGCGAGTCCGAGGGCGACTTTGCGGGCCGGGCCGGAAAATAACGGGAGGCCGCGGCGGTTCGCTTTCCAGGTGCAGGAGAGCAGTCCCAGGCCGACGCCGAGAAGGCCCTCGGCCAGCCAGACGCGCAGCCAGGCGAAGTTCGAAATTTGTTGTGCGGCTAGCCATGCGGCGGCGAGGGCGGTGAACCCGAGAACAACTTGTCCCCAGCCGGAGACGGCGGTGAAGGCGGCGGTGCGCTCCATGGTGTCGCGAATGAAGCGGAGGTCGGCGAAGACTTCGGGGGCGGTGCGGGCCGGCGTGGAGTTCGACTCGGCGGGGCCGTGCTCGGCGAGACTGTTCTCGGCCGAGCGAGGGAAACGCCGGATGCGATGGGGGCGCGGGTCGAACATGGAGATAGAGTAACGGGCGCCGAGGGCGGCTGTCAAGTACTTTGCGATGCAAAGAACGGAGCGCTTTCGTAGGATTTGTAAGTAGAGCTGGAAAATCAAGATCCTCACTCTTTCCGCAAAGAACGCGGCTAGAATGGGGCACCCGCTTTCTTTCCCACCCCCGCCCTTCTCACGACGAATCGCTTTTTGGCGCAACAAAACGTGTGTGATGTTATGTCCTCATTCGCTGAGTCGGATTTCGGCGGGGAGCGTGGGGGCGCCGCTTATAATGACGGCTGCTTCCCGCCCGAGTAAGGAGATTTTGAATCATGCGAATTGCGTCACTCTTTTTTTTGCTGACCTTCGTGCTGGGCTCTACGGGGTTCGCGGCGCCCGCGCCGCAGGGGGACCTTGAGGGCCGGAGAAAGGCCTTGAATGATTTGCTGGGTGAGCGCTGGGAGTACACGCTGCGCACCAGCCCCATCTTCGCTTCGTTTCTGGGAGACAAGCGCTGGAATGACAAGCTGGACGACTTCTCTCAGAAGGCCATTGACGACGACCTGGAACAGAGCAAGAAATTTCTCGCGCGCTTCGAGGCGATCGATACCACTGGCTTCCCCGAGCAGGAAGTGCTGAACCGGACCTTGATGGTGCGCGACCTGCAGGTCGCTCTGGATGGAGCGCGGTTTAAATCGTGGGAAATGCCGGTGACGCAGTACGGCGGCGTGCATCTTGACCTTCCGCAACTGGTGTCGATCCTGTCGTTCGAGAGCGTGAAAGATTATGACGACTACATTTCACGGCTGAAGCTTATGCCGCGCATGTTTGACGAAAACGTAATTCAGATGCGGAAGGGCATGAGTGAGGGACTGATGCCGCCGCGGATTTTACTGGAGAAAGTGGTGGAGCAGGCCAACGGTCTGGCCACACAAACTCCCGAAGCCTCACCGTTCGCGCAGCCCTTCGACAAGTTTCCCAAGTCGATTGCGGAGGCGGACCAGAAACGGTTGCGCCAGCAGGGTCTGGCCGCGATCCGGGATTCGGTGCTGCCCGCGTACGTAAAATTCACAACTTTTGTGCGGGAGGAATATGCCCCGAAAGGGCGCACCGAGCCGGGAGTGTGGTCGCTGCCGGATGGGCCTGAGCGCTACGCGTTTCGCGTGAAAGAGAGCACGACGACCGATCTGACGCCGGAGGAGATTCACCAGATCGGACTGGCGCAGGTCAAAGAAATCGAAGCCAGGATGGTGCAGGTGGTCAATCAGCTGGGCTACAAGGATCTCAAGAGTTTCAGCGCGTCCCTGGCGACCAACCCCAAGGTTCACGTGCACTCGCTGAAGGAGATTGTCGACCTCTACCAGAAATACATCGACCAGATGTACGTGAAGTTGCCTGCGATGTTTGGCCGCCTGCCGAAGGCGAAGCTGGAAGTCATGCCGATCGAGGAGTTCCGCGAGAAGGAAGCCTCGACGCACTACGTGCAGGGAGCAGAGGATTTTTCGCGCCCGGCGCATGTGATGGTCAATACGGGGAACTACGAGAAAGGCACCACGCTCGACTTTGAAACGACCGCTTATCACGAAGGCGTCCCGGGACATCACCTGCAAATCGCGATTGCACAGGAACTACCGCAGCTTCCGCCCTTCCGCCAGAACGAGTACTACACCGCCTACACCGAGGGCTGGGCGCTGTACTCGGAACGACTGGGGAAGGAAGTCGGGTTCTTTCAGGATCCGTACAGCTATTACGGCCATCTGCAGGACGATATGCTGCGCGCGATCCGGCTGGTGGTGGATACGGGCTTCCACTACAAACACTGGACGCGGCAGCAGGTGGTTGACTTCTTTCATGACCACTCGGCGATCGATGAGGCCGAAGTGCAGAGCGAGACCGACCGCTACATGGCGTGGCCGGCGCAGGCGCTGGGCTACAAGATCGGTCAGTTGGAGATTCTCAAGCTGCGGCAGTATGCCAAGGATCAGCTGGGCGACAAATTCAGTTTGAGCAATTTCCATGATGAAGTGCTGGGAGCCGGAGCGCTGCCGCTGGACGTGCTGTCGGCGAGGATCCACGAGTGGGTAGCGACGCAGAAGGCGGCGGCTGTGCCGGATGCGTTGCGGCCGGCTGAGGGCAAAAAGGCGACGGGCGTGTCGGAGTGATTTCCGTTCGTGTGGAGCGGGCACTCTTGCCCGCTGCTTTTGACTTGTTCTGGCGTTTTGAAAAGAAACATCAAAGGCAGGAGCAAAAGCAAAGTCAAAAGCAGCGGGCAGGAGTGCCCGCTCCACATGAGCGGTTCAAATAAGGAGAATGCGTGGGAGCTTGGGGGATGGGAAGTTTTGAGAACGACGATGCGGCGGATTGGGTCGCGGGGCTGGATGAGATCGCGCCCGCTGATCTGACGCAAATTCTGGTTCAGGCGGCCGATGATCCCGCTTATCTGGAAGCGCCCGCGGCCAGCGTTGCAGTCGCGGCTGGTGAAGTGGTCGCGGCTCTGAATGGTTCTGCGGCGGAGGGCGCTCCGGCAAAGATTGCTGAGTGGGCGAAGAAGCATCCGCAGGCGTTGAGTCCGGAGCTCAAGGATGTGGCGATTCGGGCGTTGGACCGGGTGCGGCGAAATTCGGAACTGAAAGATTTATGGATGGAAGCCGACGGGCTGAACGACTGGATTGCGGCGATGCGGGATTTGCAGGGCAGGCTGGGAGCCTGAGCCAAGTCGACTCGGCGCGGCGGCCCGACTCAAAGATCTTTGTTAGCTCGCGCGACGATTTTCTAACGGTTCAAAGTTCGCGGATCGAATGCCGAGTATTGCAAAGGCCTGATCCATGGTACGGACTACGTGTAAGTACGGTTGTTTCGACTCACCCGTAAGTTGAAACATACGGGCTAAGCCAAATATTTCGGTGCGCGGTACGACAAAAACCCGAGGCCTGCCGGTTAATTCGAGAACCGGATCCTGTCTCGCGAACTGGCGAATGAGCTCGGACGACAAGACAACATCAATAACGGACGAGCCGTCCAGAATGGCCGCGCGGGCGTCGGTCGCGATCCAATATTTCTTGCCCTCGCGGTAGAACTCCTCGACCAAGCCCTGGGTGATGTGCCCTTCGAAGCGGATCATCAGGATTCGGTTGACCGGGTCGAACTCGAATCGGAAATTGCCTGGAGCCTCGGACCCGGGGGATTGGGGGGATGCCATCGCGAACTCCTGGGACCCTTTCTTGTTTACGATCTTTGTAAGGACGAGCGCTGATGCTGACGC
>JBEKWZ010000478.1:0-4001 GCA_049512555.1 Candidatus Sulfotelmatobacter sp.
GCTGGACGAGTCGTTTGGTTGTGGTGGGCCCACCCTGGCGAGTGAGCTTGGACAATCCCAGCGGTCGGACGTTTTCACATGGAACCCGCGTCCAATGGGAACTCTTCGACTATAGCAACCGCGCGCGAACAGTGTCAAACCCAATTAGTGCATATGTTACAGGAAGGTTTCAGGGTTACAGTTTCGTGACACGCTACTCATCTGCTAACCTGCCCTGCTATGGATTATCTTTGGACGCCGTGGCGCTACGCCTATGTCTCGTCCACGGAAAAAACTGGCAAATGTGTCTTTTGCGACGCGCCGAAGGAAGATGATGCGAAGGCGCACATTGTGTATCGCGGGCAGCATTGCTTCGTTATTTTGAATGCGTTTCCGTACACGCCGGGGCATGTGATGATCGTGCCGTACGCGCATCTGGATGAGTTGCAGAAACTTCCCGTCGAGGCGGCGCAAGAGATGATGGCGCTTTCGCAGCGCATGGAAACGGTGCTGCGCGAACTCTATCGGCCGGACGGAATTAACCTGGGGATGAATATTGGCAAGGCCGCTGGGGCGGGGATTGCGGGGCACATTCACATGCATGTGCTGCCGCGGTGGGTGGCGGATGCGAATTTCGTGTCGGTGATCGGGGAGACGCGGGTGCTGCCGGAGATGCTGGATGTGACTTGGGAGAGAATGCGGGCGGTGATGAAGTAGGTGCCACCGGAAACGCGGTGTCATCCTGAGCGGCGTCTTTGGCCGCGAAGGATCAATGAACTCGCGGCCAGTTGCATGGGTCCTTCGCTTCGCTCAGGATGACAACGAAGATTTAGCCGGTTAGTTCCTCCATCTCTTTTTCGTCAAGCACTGCGACGCCTAGTTCCTTCGCTTTGTCGAGCTTTGATCCTGCGTCGGCGCCCGCCACTACGTAGTCTGTTTTCTTACTGACTGAGCCGGTTACTTTCCCTCCTGCGTCTTCGATCATCTTTTTGGCTTCGTCGCGGGTATATTTTTGCAGCGTGCCGGTTAGGACGAAGGTTTTGCCGGCGAGTTTTGTGCCGCGTTCTTTTTTCTTGCCTTTGAAGGCGAGTCCGGCTGCGCCGAGGCGCTCGACCAGCTTGCGGTTGGCGGGGATGCTGAAGAATTCTACGATGCTTTCGGCGATGCGGGGACCAACTTCGTCAACGTTCTGCAATTCTTCGACGCTGGCCTGCTCCAGCGCTTCCATCGATCCGAAATGCTCGGCCAGGAATTGCGCGGTGCGCTCGCCGACCATGCGAATGCCGAGGCCGTAGATTACGCGCTCCAGCGGCAGCTTCTTCGAGGCTTCGATCTCGTCGAGGATGTTCTGTGCGGACTTGTCGCCCATGCGCTCCAGGGTGAGCAGGTCGGCTTTGGACAGCTTGTAGATGTCGGCGACGTTTTTCACCAGGCCGCGCTCGGTGAGTTGCGTGACCAGGGCGTCGCCCATGCCGTCAATGTTCATGACGCCGCGCGAGGCGAAGTGCAGGATGGTTCCGAGAAGCTTCGCCGGACAGTCGGCGTTGACGCAGCGGAAATCGACTTCGCCTTCGGGGCGGACGACCTTGCTTCCGCAGACCGAGCACTTCACGGGATCTTCGATTTCTTTTTCTCCGCGGGGACGATCTTTGTCGACCTCAACCTCAACAACCTTTGGAATCACATCGCCGCCCCGCTCGACGCGGACCCAGTCACCGATCTTCACCCCGAGTCGGCGAATTTCGTCCAAATTATGCAGGGTCGCGTTGCGAACGGTCGTTCCACCGATCGGAATTGGGGCCAATTCTGCGACGGGCGTGAGTTTGCCGGTGCGGCCCGTCTGCCAGCGAACGTTTTCCAGTTTCGTGACTCCGCCGCGCGCGGCGTATTTGTAGGCGATGGCCCAGCGCGGAGCTTTGCCGGTGAAGCCGAGTTCGTCTTGCAGGGCGATGCGATCGACCTTTACGACGATGCCGTCGATTTCGTAGGGCAGCGAATCGCGCTTGGCCTCCCACTCCTGAATGAAGGCCCAGACCTCGTCCATTGAATGGACCAGGCGGCGGTGCTGGTTAACTTTGAATCCGGCGGTATCGAGGGCAGCGAGAGTTTTCGAGTGGTGATCGAAGAAAGTGCGGCCATCGACCAGCAGCATGTAGGGGAAGTAGTCGAGGCGGCGTTCGGCGGTGATGTTGGCGTCGAGCTGGCGGACGGTGCCGGCGGTGAAGTTGCGAGGGTTGGCGAAAGTCGGCAGGCCGTTGCGTTCTCGTTCTTCGTTGATTTTCTTGAATGACGCGGTTGGCATGAGCAGTTCGCCGCGGGTTTCGAAATCGGGCGGGATCCCGGCTTTCTTCAGGCGCTGCTTCGGAATCGACAACGGGATCGAGCGCACGGTGCGGACGTTGAGGGTGACATCTTCGCCGACTGAGCCGTCGCCGCGGGTGATGCCGCGGGTCAGCCTGCCGTCTTTGTAGATCAGCGCCAGCGACATGCCGTCGAGTTTCAGCTCGCACACGTAGGCGACGTCGCTGCGGCCGGTGAGTTCGTGCACGCGGCGTTCCCAGTCGCGGAGTTCTTCCTCGTTGTAGGTGTTGTCAAGCGACAGCATGGGGGAGGAGTGCGCGATCTTGACGAATCCCTCGCGAGGCTTGCCGCCGACGCGCTGCGTGGGCGAGTCTGGAGTGATGAGCGCGGGATGCTCGCGTTCCAGATCTTTCAGTTCCCGCATCAGCTGGTCGTATTCGGCGTCGCTGATTTCGGGATGGTCGAGGACGAAGTAGAGATGCTCGTGGTGGCGGATTTTCTCGCGCAGGGCCTCGATCTTTTTTTCGACGTCTCTTAGGGCAGGCATCGGGCAGATTATAGTCAAGGAGCTTGATGAGTGAAATCGGGCAGGCGCGGCTACGGGAGTCGTTTGAGCCGACAGAAAAGGCTTTAACCACAGAGTGCACTGAGGATCACAGAGGAAGTCGTCTTCGATGCGTGGCTGTGGAAAACGCTCCCTTGTGCAGAGACCACGCCTGAGGCAAAATTGTGGGTTTGCAGAGCCGTTCGTAAGGGAACCAATGCCGAAGGCCTCCGACCCGGTTGATGCGGTCGCCGTTACGAATCCTTACCTGCGTCAAATTCCTCTGGCGCTGCTCAACGCTTTCAACACCAATAACCGTATTAACCATTACATGATCGACCATCTTCCACCCGCAGCGTGGAAAGCGAAGCCGGCTGACGGCAAAGGGCGCACCATCGCCGCCATCGTGGCGCACATGCACAACGTGCGCGTGATGTGGCTGAAGGCTGCGAAGGCACAGGACATTCCGGAGCAACTCGATCGTGCCACGGTCACACCGTCGCAAGCTATGCGCGGACTGGAAGCCAGCCGTCATGCGCTGTGTGTCGTGCTAAGCCGCGGGTTTGAGACGGATGGGCGCGTGCGGGGCTTTCGTCCTGATGTTGCCGGATTCCTCGGGTACCTGATCGCGCACGACGCCCACCACCGAGGACAAATCACGATGCTGGCCCGGCAGATCGGGCATCCGCTGCCGCAGAAAGCCATGTTCGGAATGTGGGAGTGGGGCTCCCGCTGAGCATTCTAAAATCCCCCCACCGATCACTTCTGATTAGCTCTGATCGTCACGCAGCGCCATCCTGCTCAGGTACAATCCAGCTTCGACAATCGAGCTTTGACGATCAGCTTCGACGACGTTATGCGCAAGGCGGCCTTGCTCTACAACCCGGATTCCGGCGGCAGCAAGCGGCGCCAGCGGGAATTGGAATCCGCACTCGCAGTGCTCAGGGACGGCGGCGTCGAAGCCGAGCTCGTGCCCACGGAGTCGAAGTATCACGCCGGGGACGAGGCCCGGCTGGCCCTTGAGTCTGGTTGTGACACGATCTTTGCCTGCGGCGGCGATGGGACTATTCATAACATCGCCCAAGTCGTGGCCAACTCGCCCGCGGCGCTGGCCGTTCTGCCGCTCGGAACGGCCAACGCACTGGCGCACGACCTGAACCTCCCGCTCAAAGTGGTG
>JBEKWZ010000479.1:0-3996 GCA_049512555.1 Candidatus Sulfotelmatobacter sp.
TTCCTCAAGCCCGAGAACCAGCAGCCCATCGGCGCCTTCAAGCTGCGCGGAGCGTACAACAAGATCGCTTCGCTTTCCGAAGCAGAGCGGAAGCGCGGCGTCATCTCTTACTCCAGCGGCAACCACGCGCAGGGCGTCGCCTATGCCGCCCGCGCTCTCGGCGTGAAGGCCGTCATCGTCATGCCCAACAACGCCCCGGCAATCAAGCGCGAGGCAACTGCCGCGCTGGGCGCCGACATCGTACTGGTAGGTCCCGGCAGCGCCGAACGGCAACTCAAGGCCGAGGAACTGGCCACCGCGCACGGTTACATCATCGTGCCCCCATATAACGACGAGCACATCATTGCTGGACAAGGCACGATGGGGCTGGAGATTCTCGAAGAGATGGCCGACGTTGAAACCATACTCGCACCCGTGGGCGGCGGAGGCTTGATTAGCGGCGTCGCCGCGGCCATCAAGCTGAGCAAGCCTTCGGTGAACGTTTTCGGCGTCGAGCCGGAACTGGCGGCCGACGCACAGGCCAGCCTGCGCGCCGGAAAAGTCGTTGAGTTTCCTGCCGACCAAGTCACGCGTACGATTGCCGACGGCCTTCGCACGCAAAGTGTGGGCAATATTACCTTCGACCACATGCAATGTTTCGTGGATGGCATCATAACCGTGAGCGAGGACGAGATTCGCCAGGCTATGAAACTGCTGGCGGCCAATCCGGACACTGTGGCCGAGCCCAGCGGCGCGGTCGCAACTGCCGGATTTCTTTTCCACGCCGACAAGTTGCCGAAGACCAGGCTGAGCGTGGCGATTATCTCTGGGGGCAACATCGAGCCGAGAATGCTGCAGGAACTCCGTGAACGTTGAGACGTTGCAAGCAACGTCTCTACGGCCAATAATCATGTTTATGAGACTTCCGGATATGAGACTTCGACTCGTTCTTCCTGCCCTCGCGCTTTTTGCCGCCGCTTTCTTCGCAGTCCCGCCGATCGCCTCCGCGCAGTCGCAGGCGCAACGTGGCACGCTGGTTCACGAAGAGACCATCCGCGTGTCTCCCGCGGGCGACGCCGCCAAACTCGGCGAGGCTGGCCGGGGACACGAGCTCGTCATCCTCGAGACCAGCCGCGACTGGACGCACGTGGAAGCGATTATCCGCGAACCGAAGAAGGACGCCGACGAAGATGACCCGCAATCCGAAGGCAAGACGATTACGGGATGGGTTCAGGACAAGGCGCTGGTGACCCAGGCGACGCCCAACGGCGACAAGATTGTTTTCGGCGAGGCCGCCGACTCTGAAGACCAGGCCAGCCGCCGCCGGGGACGCCGCGACGCCGCGCAAGACGCCATGCGGCTCTACTACCGCATCTACGATCTGTTTCCAACCTCGCCGCTGGCTGCCGAGGGACTCTACCGCGCCGCCGACATTCGCTGGCAGATCGAGCGATCCGACGTGCTGACCCGGCCCTCGGCCCGCGAGCGCGACTCCTACATGCGCGGGCAAATCGATGAGCAGTGGATGAAGCTGGTGGTGAAGAAATTTCCCGGGACCAAGTGGGCCGACATGGCCGCCTTCCATTTTCTCGAAAATAAACTTTGCGGCGACTGGCAAGGCGCTTCGAAGTGTCCGGAAAAAGAAGCCGAGATGTACGAGAAATATGCGAAGGAGCACGAACAATCTCCGTCCGCGCCCGAAGCGCTGTACCAGGCCGCTTGGCGCCGGTCAGCGCTAGTCGAGATTTATAAGACCGAGGCCAACCAGAAAAAGGCTGACGAGGCAAAGACCCGCGCCCTCGAACTCACACAGAGAATCATCAGCCAGTACGGGCAAAGTGACTGGGCATTGCGCGCGCAGAGTCTGATGTTTTACATTCAACAGGGCGTACCAACCTTCGGCAACACGACGGACTGAACCTTGCCAATTTATCAAGCGATTGTTCTTGCCATCGTTCAAGGACTGGGGGAATTTATCCCCATATCGAGTTCTGGACACCTCATCATTGTGCGGCGACTGCTGGGCTGGAACGAGCTTTCTGCGGCGCACGAACTCAGCTTCGACGTGGCCCTGCACTTTGGAACTCTGCTTTCGGTGCTGTTTTATTTTCGCCGCACCTGGTTCCAGATTGTGCGCGCAGCGCTGGGAGGAAAAGTCGTTCGGTTCTCGGAGTCGGCCGCGTCTGATGCGAACCTGACTCCCGATGAGCAAAAAGAAGAGCGCATGCTTCTCTGGTTTCTGGCGCTCGCCACCATTCCAGGAGCCATTGCGGGCAAGCTGCTCGAGCACTCCGCTGAGGACTACTTCCGCGAACACATCTTCCTGATCGCAGGCGCGCTGATCGTGGTTGCGCTCTTGATGTGGCTGGGAGAAAAAGTCGGCAGCCTGCAAAAACCTCTGACGGGAATTTCCCTCGTCGATTCGCTGCTCATCGGTATAGCGCAGGCCTTTGCGCTGATCCCCGGCGTTTCGCGCTCTGGCGCAACCATTACCGCTGGCCTGTTCCGCGGACTCACGCGTGAAGCCGCGGTGCGGTTCAGCTTCCTGTTGTCGACACCGCTCATCGCCGGAGCCGCTTTGCTCAAGGCTCACGAGTTGCACAAAGAAGGTCTTCCCCATGACATGCAGATGCCGATGCTGGTGGGGATTCTCGTGTCCGCTCTGGTTGGATATGCCGCAATCGCATGGTTGATCCGCTATTTGCAAACGAACAGCCTACGGGTGTTTATCATCTACCGCATCCTCGCAGGTGTGGTTGTGATAGCTCTGGCGTTCGCGATGCACTTGCAGTAGCGCGGGCGCCATACTCCTCGTCTTGCGTCATCCCGTCTATAACGACGACGGCGTTGTTATAGACAGGATGACGCAGCGCGGGTTTGTTTGAGGGGGATTTGGCTCCAACGGCGGTTCTATGGGAAACCAGCTGAATACTATGCGGAAATTCCTCGATTGTCGGAACCCCGGCTTCTTGGCATAATGTAAGGGCTCTGGCCGATTGCGGCACCTGGGAGGTAGTGTCTCCCGGTGTGAATCTGCCTACATGGATTATCTGGCAAGCATTTTCATTCCCACCGGGAACCGGCGGCTCAACGAGCTGATCGGATTCCTGATGTGCGTCTCCGCGCTCCTTCTTTTCCTCTCGCTGGCTTCCTACTCTCCGCTCGACCCTTCGTGGAATAGTGCCTCGGTGCTGACCGGGGCGCATGCGGCGCGCAACTGGATTGGCGTGGTCGGCGCCTACACCGCCGACATGCTGCTGCAGTTTTTTGGCGTCGGTGCTTTTCTGCTGGTCGTTTTTCCGGCGATGCTGGGCGCGCGCTGGTTCCGCTCGAGTCAGGTGCAATCTCCGCTGGCCAAGAGCCTGGGCGGAATCTGGTTGGTCATGTTCGTTCCCGCCATGCTGGCGCTGCTGCCCGGACAGCTGCGCTGGATGCACGTGATTCCCATCGAAGGCTTGCTGGGCCGAGTCGTCGGTGATGTGCTGATTCATTACCTGAATCTGGTGGGCGCTTACATCGTGTGCGCCACCGTCCTCGCGGTTGCGCTGTATCTGTCGACGGCGTTTTCGTTCTCGGCGATTCGGCTGTGGGCGCCGACAAGGTTTGCGTTCGTTACCGCGCTGTGGCACCGCTACAAAGATTGGCAGGGCGAGCGCGCCAAGAAACGGCAGCAGAAGGAACTGGATCAGCGGCGGATTTCGAAGCCGGTCGTTAAGACGCAGCTAATTCAAACGCGGCCGACGGCTCAGGCAACCGCCGCGCCTGAACCGCGCCGCACCGGCATCGAGCGGATGCTGGAAGAAGAAGCGCCGAAACCGGCGGCGGCGACGGGAGGAATTCTCGCCGAGCCTCTGGCTGCGACTGCGCCGGCCGAATCGATGACAGATCCTGAAGTCACCGCGCGCGGCGACAGCGGAAACAAACCCAAAACCACGATGCCACGCATTGCCGCCGGCGGATACAAACTGCCATCCAGCAGCCTGCTGCAGCGGCCTGACGAACAGCAGCAAGTCGATG
>JBEKWZ010000480.1:0-3995 GCA_049512555.1 Candidatus Sulfotelmatobacter sp.
GTCGGCGGGCAGCGGGATGGCCCGGGCGCGATCGACGGCCTGCTTGATCTCGTCGCGTCCGATTTCGCGCGGCCGCGTGCCCAGACTGATGCCGCCATGACTATTCACGCCGCGCACATGCGCTCCGCCCACGCCGACAATCGCGTGCTCGACCGGCGCGCCGGCAACGTCCTCGGCGGCCTCGACGGCTTTCTGAATCGCCGCCACCGCCTTGTCGAGTTCGACGATGACGCCTTTGCGCGAGCCCCGCGATTCGGCCACTCCATGCCCGCGGTAGCGCAGGCCGCCGTCGGTCAACTCCGCCATCAGCGCGCAGGTCTTGGCGCTGCCCACGTCAATTGCGGTAAGAAAATTTCCCTGCTGGTTCGCCATGCTTTATGAATTCCTCGACATCGAACAATTTAAATTTGGCATCAGTTTGCACTCGTGTGGTTTGAATTCGTACTGGCCGGCGGTTTCAAAATCGCCGCACTCGGTTTCGGAGTTGTGGCGTGCGCCGCAGCGGACGGTGCGGAGGGCACAGGCTTAGTAGCATCAGGTTTCTTTGAAGATGCGGCGGCCTTCGCAACCCCAGCCTTGGCAACCCCAGCCTTCGTCCCCGACGCAGAAGATTTCGCCACAACTCTCTTCACACTGGAACCGTGCCCAGTCTTGGTCTTGTTGACCCTGGCTTTCGGTGCCGGCTTTTTCGCGGCCGCCGACTTCGGGTCAAGTTTCTTCTCGGTTAACTCAAACGCCGGCTTGGGAACGGTGCGATCGTGCGGCAGCGCGCTCGTCGGCGTCAGACGTATCGGGGTCAGCCGCGTGGTCAACGCCGCCGGCCTCACGCCCGCGGCCACGGCCGCCTTCGCCGCCGAGGCTGCCAGCGCAGTCTGCCTCGACCCGGCTTGCATCTCCGGATTCACGATCACCTGATTGTCGTAGCGCAGGTTCACCGACTCCAGCTTCTGAAACTGCTGCCGCCACTGCTGCACGTGGCTCACATAGGTCTGATAGCGCTTCAAGTAATCGGACGACCCGAGTTCAATCAACACATCGCCCGCTGGATCGTTCGTCCGCACCTTCAAGTTGTCGAGATCGGACAGATCCACTTCGCTCAAGTCCTGCGAGTAACGAGCGCCGCCCGAATCGAGATCCTGCACCAGTTCGTTGTAGGCCTGCATGCGTGGAGCGCGCGTGGAGAGCGGCTCGCCCGGATTCATACCGAGAATCACCGGGAAAGAATATTTGTGCTTGGGCGGCAGCTCCATCAGAGTTCCACCAGCATCAATCAGGGAAATGCGCGGGCCCACGCGGGCGAAGGCCACGGGCGTGCGCTCGTGAATTTCAACTTTCAGCTGGTTGGGGACGAAGCGCATCACGCTAGCCGATTCGACCCACGGAATCTGTTCCAACTGCGCTTTCTGCTGGGCCAGCGGCACGAAGAAAATATTGCGTTCGATGTCGGCGCCCATCACTTCCATGATTTGCGCCTTGGTCACATTTTGCGCGCCAATGATTTCAATGTTGTCGCTCGACTCCACGCGAAAGCGCCAGGAGCGCTCGCCGTATTCATACAACCCAGCAGCCACGATAGCGCCGACGCACAAAATTGCGACCGCGAGCGTGGCCCACAGCAGTCGGCTGGCAGTTTTCCTGGGCAGTGAACTGCGCCGGGCGGAGACACGCTTCTGTCCGCGCAGGAAAGGAGATTCCTCGTCAACATCCAGGTCAACCAGGCGCGCGTCGTCAAGTTCCCCGCGCATGGATTCCGCATGAGCAGATGCAACTGGGGAATGCCCGGCGCTGGATGGGTACAACTCTTCCTGCAAGATGGTGCCGCTGGATTTCCGCGCCATCAGTTCAGGTCAGTTGTCGTGAGGAATCGCTGAGCCTTTTTACTATAACTTCATTTCGCGGCCGGAGATAGATGAAAAATTGTCGGTTTTGCACAGGCGGGAACCCGGAAGGTACCGCCACGAACGGGCCACTTCTAGCATTGTCATTCCGACCGGAGCCGGAGCGAAAGCGACGGCCCAGTGGAGGAACCTGCTGTTCGCTCGCACTGGGAATAACCAGATTCCTCCGCCCCTCGCGTGCGCTCGGGGGGTCGGAATGACAAGGATTGATCAAGAGAGTGTTTGATCCAGAAAACCTGATCCAGACTCGTTAAATCGGCCCCGCCGAAGCGGTCTCGACGTGAATCACCGGAATCTCAGGCACCTGAATCCTCGGCAGCCGCGGCATGCTCACCCGCACCCGAGGACATTCAGAAAGCCTCGGCGTCGCAAACACCATCGGCTTGAAAGCCACCGCCGGAACTTGGATGCGAACTATCTGAGCTTCGATCCGCGCGCGATTTGCCTCCATCCGCGCCTGTTTCCGATCGGCCATCGCCTCAAAGTGGTCAAATCTCGACTGGGCCCTCGCAAGCTCGGACTGGCCGAGCCGAGCCTGAACCCGCGCCAGAGTCGTAGACAGCGGGCAGGAAGCCGTCTGCTCCCTCGCCGTCAGCCATCGCACCTCAGAAAGAAACTGGTCGGCGCGTCCTGAAGCCAAGGTCAACACTGCGGCTGAGTTCCGTTCGACGCGGTCAACCATCTCGTGTACCCGCTGCAGGCCGCCATCGTGATAGCTGGCGTTCAATCCGGCCGCCAGCACCCCCGCCGCCAGCCACGCATAAGCTTGTGTAATCTTCATCGCCTGAATCCCCTATGGCTGAATAGACGAAGAACCGCAGAATCCGTTAGCAAGGGAGGAATGGGACGGAGACAGTGGGTTCCAGAAGCGGGCGGATGAATGCGTGTATCGTGACGTTTGGCCAGCTACCAGCCAGGTTTGAGGCTTGCCGCATAAGAATGCTGGCAGGAGGTGCAAGTCCCCGCTTTCGACACTACTGCATTTGGTTCAGGTTCTGGTAAATCCACATCGCCGTGAGCACCACCAGAAATACCCCAGACCCTATGCCGAACACACGCATCGGAATGGTAAGCCGATTGACCTTGGCCAATAGTTCCGTCTGCTCCGCATGCATGTGCGAACTCGCGTCATCCAGAAATAACTGGTCATCTCTGTGCATCGTGAGTGTGCTCTTGTAGATCAGGAGGATGATCAGGCCAATAGCGAAAATTCCGAAGATCATCGCCACGATTGTCAATGTCATACGTCACCTCCACCGATCACACAAGGATAGTCCCACATTCCAACTCGCGAAACTGAGCAGTATTGATCATACGGGCAGGACGACGCGGGCGAGCAGCGCCCTCATCAGGTTCGACCGATCCGTTCGTTCACCCCGTTCGCCCACGAAGATGAAGCGATCGTAACCTTCTTCACAAAATTTCCAAAGAACTCTCTAATTGAGTCTCTTGCAAGCGTCGTTGACTTAGAGTTGTGTGGGTGTTCTAACCAAGGCGTTAGCACTCATTCCTCTTTGACGATCATTCCCGTCTGAGCGACAACCGCCAGACTACACACTCTCCCGCTCTTTCAGCTTCTCCAGAATCATCGGCCCCAACTGCGAAACGCTGCCCGCGCCCAGGGTCAGGATCATGTCCCCGTCGCGAGCGGCGGCTGCGGCCGCGTTCACGGCGTCCGCCGAAGAACTTGCATATTGAACCCTCTTCCCGCTTTTCTCGCGAATTCGCTCCGCCAGAATTTCGCCGGTAATGCCCTCGATGGGCTTCTCGCTGGCCGCATAAATGTCGAGCACGAACAGCGAATCGGCGTCGCCGAAAGCGGTCGAGAATTCGTCCATCAGGTCGCGTGTACGGGTATAGCGATGCGGTTGGAAGATGACGTAAATTTTGCCAAAGCCGCACTGCCGAGCCGCGGCCAGCGTCGCCTTGATTTCAGTGGGATGGTGCCCGTAGTCGTCGATCACGCTCACGCCCGCCGCGCTCCCGCGCAACTGGAACCGCCGGTCGACTCCGCGAAACTGGTCGAGCGCCGTGCGAATCGCCTCCACACCAACATCCAGCCCCACGCCCACGGCAATCGCCGCCGTCGCATTCAGC
>JBEKWZ010000481.1:0-3991 GCA_049512555.1 Candidatus Sulfotelmatobacter sp.
CGGGCCTCCCCAGCGGGCGTGTTCGAGACCGATGCGGCGACTACCGGCTGGCTCGCATCTTCTTTGCCGTGTTCGCTCTTGACCGCCGTCAATGCAGTTGCATCCCGGCTGGAAGGCGCAACCGCGATCGATGCATTTTGCTTCGTTGGCGCAGGAGCACTCGCCGCACCCGACAGCGCCCAGCCGCAAACGCCCTCGCTTTAGCAGGCGCAGAACTCGCGGCTGCACCCGGCGTTGCGCCTCGCCGGGGCGTTGCCAGTCTCAGCTGTCCCCGCCATTTCTTCTCTTCACACTCCACGCAAAGCACGCGCCCCGCCGACACCGGAAAGCCGCAGGCCTCGCACTTGTGTAGACTCCGCAATACCGGCGGAACATGGCTCTGGTCTGGTTCCGTGACGGTGCCCGCATCCACCGCAGGATTCAGAGCAGCCGACCAGAACAGCGGCTTCTTCGCCGCTGCGATTTCCGCAGTCACAGCCGGTTCGGCTTGCGCCGGAACCACTTCCGGGGCCACGCCGATAACCTTCTCGACAGCCGTTGCTGATTCGCGCGCCTCATGCGCCAGCGTAGCGATTTTCGCATCCAACGCTTCGGGCGCCGCGATCAGGATATTCTCGTCCGTCTGCGCCTCGACCTCTGAAGCAGCAGGTTTCTCAGAAGATTGCTCACCGGCAACTTCCAGAACCGGCTCGTCCTCCAGAACCGCGTCTTCTTGAGTCCGGTCTTGCAGAGCCAGGTTCGGCAGAACCAGATCTCCAACGACCTGTCCGTCCAGGACCTGATCCTCTGGGACCTCATCATAAAATTCGCCGTCTCGAACTTCCGCGACCCCAACCTTCTCGGCTGCCCTCTCTTCGAGCCCCGGCCCGGCAATATCGCTCATCTTCAGCCGCTCCGGCAGGCTCTCTGCCGCCTGAGCCAGCCGGACCGCAGTCTCCACCATCTCGCTCAGCCGCTGGATCGCCGACACATCGCGCGCGCCAAAGGCATTCGCTTCGCCTGAAAAAAGTTCAAAGACGCCGAGCACCTCGTCATCATTCACCACCGGCATCACCACCACCGACGCGATTCCCAGCTGCCGGCACACCTCGCGGTTCACCCGCGCGTCGCGCTCGGCATCGTCGCAGCGCAGCGCCTGTCGCGTGCGCACGCTTTCCCCGGAAAGTCCAAACTCGGTCGACAGCAGCGCGCCCAGTTCCGGCGCGTTCAATCCCGCACTGGCCCGGCACAGCATGTCATTCTTTCCGTCGCGCCGCAGCGCAATCGCCGCCCCGCTCGCGCCCGTAATATATTGCGCGCGATTCGCCAGCAACTGCAGTGCCGCATCCAGATCGCGTTGCGCCATCTCCGCCAGCGAACGCCCTCCGTCCTCCGCCGGAAAACGCACTCCTCCAGCCCGATCGCCCGATGCAACATTGCCGGAGGCCAGATTTGTCGAGGAGAGATTGCCCGAAGAAACACCGCCAGAGGAGAAGGGGCCCGCGGCCAAACTGCCCGCAGCCAGCGTGGCGCTGGCCTCAGCGCGCGCCGCGGCCAAAGCCGCCGAAACGCTAGCCGGTCGAACCCGGGTTGAGTTGTTCTCTTGCACCGCTTGCTCCAGACACAACTCCACGCTGTGCGCGCGCCCACTCATCCCCATCTCGAAGACTTGCGCCGGATCGGGCACACCCCGCCCGCCGCAGCTCAACAGAATTATAGGGATGCAGTAATTGGAGTCTCGCTCGCAGAGCGCGAGCTGTCAAGAATTTCCCCACCCGGAAGTACTAAGCCAAAAGTTCCATCGCAGAAGCGTTGTGGAAGAGCGGCGCTTCAGCGCCGCGTCAGGCTTTTGGGTGGCGCAGCGCTTTCAGCGCTGCGATTTCAAGCCCCGCCTATTCGAGGGCTTTAGCCCCTGTCGCGCAAAATTCGTCCCCCGCGAAGAACCGCTCGCTCCTACCGCCGCCGCAACGCCGCCTGCGCCAGCCCATTCGCCTCGGCATTCTCTTCGCGCCGCACATGCGAGATGGAAAATGTCAGCGACCGCGCCAGCTTCCGGCACGTCCAGTGCAACGAGTACAGGCGGGCGCTCCGGCACTCGTACTCCCCCGTCATCTGCCGCACCACCACTTCCGAGTCCGAATACACATGGAGTTTTTGCGCCTTGCGCGACACCGCATACTGCAGAGCTTCCATCAGAGCGGCATACTCCGCGACGTTGTTGTCCTGGTGGCCAATCCACTTGGCGATGCGTACCGGGCCGCTGGCGCAGCCGCTGATCACCACCCCAATGCCCGACGGCCCCGGATTGCCCAGGCACCCGCCGTCCACATAAGCCACCAATTCTGACGTCACTTCGATGATTTTCTCTATTCTTTGCTTCCTCTTGAACGATGCGCCCATCCCGATCAAGCGTCAAGACGATTATTTGGTTCCCTTTCATTACTTTGGGGCATGCCCCAGCGTTGTGCAATCTTATGTGCAAAACCCGGCCTAATTAAATTCCCCTGTGGATAACCTCCCATCTTGCAACCGTTTGCATTTTTCGTTATGCACAGGTTAGCCCGTAGCCATTGCACCAATAGTTTGCGTTGACGTTTTTTGATTCTCTGTTAGTGTTGCTTGCGTCGACGGTCGAAAGGGACGGCACAATAATATGAGCCGGCCCAAAGTAGACTGAGTGATCAGCCGGGCGGGGTGACCTGCAAGGCGACCAGACCTGAAAAAACCGACGGCGCTGCGAGGTGCAGTTGGGGTTTGGAACTGTGAAAGCAGTGATCGCATCAAGGGGTCGTGACGGTACATGCGTCCACGCTGTTAGCTCCCTCGCAGGAGCTGGCGGCTAGAGCATAACCAATGTCACGGCCCTTTCAATTTTTTCCCGCCTGTTTTCCCCCTCAACGCACGCAGTCACCTGCTAGTGAGCGCAATCGCGATTTACCAGTTCATTTGAAAATCGAGCCATCCTACGTGGAAGACCTCGCCGCCCAGCCTCAGCGGATTCAGGCGGTTAGGGGGCGATATACGATTTACCCGCAGTGCATTGCCAGTAAGATCATCGCCGCTTTAAAACAACTGACGAGATGCGAACCTATTTCGGACCGTTGATACTGGCATGCGGCGTCTGCATTTGCAGTGGGCAAGAACCGACCCTCGATGCCGCCAGAATGAACAGCTGGGACCTTGGGCTATCCGCATCTGACGCAGATATCTCTCCCGATGATGGCGTCCTCGCCGTCACGCTGGAAACCCATGGCGATCGCCTGGATGGCCACGCTCAGACTGTTGAGTCCGTTCAGGTGTGGGATTATCGGGAAGGCCGCAAGATCAATAGCCTGCAACTAGCCACCTATCCGAAAATCGCGTCCGCTCCAAATGTTGTTCGCTTTACGGCAGATGGCGTGTTGCTGGTAGCCTCTGAGCCAACCAGGTTGCACGTACTTGATCCCTCAAGTTTGACGCAGTTACGCGTCATTGAGCCGCCCCTCGGCAACGATTTTCGCATCTTCCACATTGAAGCGGCCCCGGCTAGCCACGTCGTCGTCATCGGCGCAAACGCGGACGTCTTGGGTAGCCTATTTGTTTATGACCTGGACACCGGGAGGCTGCTCTTCCAATCACAGTTAGTACACGCAGTAAGTTCGATCGCATGGAAGCAGGATGGGACACAATTTGCTGTCGCGTCCCCATTTCTCTGCACGCGTGACCGCGACACTGTACACATTTTCAGCACAAATCCCTGGGCCCATCTGCGGACCCTTAGCGCAAGAAACCCTGTGTCAGTGGCGTTCTCTCCGAAGCGCCTGTTCCTGGTCGAGTCGGGATGGTGCAAGGGATCGGTATTCGACCGCCATTTGGGCCTTGAATCCTTCGATACCGGCAGATGGCATCGACAGAAAACTCTATTTCTTCATAACGATATTCACGACTCAGTTTCGTTCGCTGATGGCCGGCTTCTAGCCGATACGGGAGAGCTAAGGACCAGCCATGATTGGGCGGATGGCACGACGACGGG
>JBEKWZ010000482.1:0-3990 GCA_049512555.1 Candidatus Sulfotelmatobacter sp.
CCTTCCCACAACGCGACTCTGGCTTCCCTCCATTCGAATTTCCGTAGCGCAGTGTTGCCGGCCGCTCCTCGCCGGATGCCCCAGATCGCGGTCGCCGCCATCATGACGATCGCAGGAACAATTCCCCCCAGAAACATCTGCCCAATCGGAACTCTCGCCACGATCGCGTAAACGATCAGAGGCAGGCACGGAGGCAGCAGCAATCCCAGCGAACCCGATCCCGTCAGCAGCCCGAGTGAATCTTTCTCCGAATAGTTGGCGCCGGTCAACACCGGCATCAGTAAGCCCCCGAGCGCAAGAATCGTCACGCCTGACGCCCCCGTAAACGACGTAAACAGCGCGCATACCAGCACGGTCACAATCGCCGGCCCACCGCGAAATTGTCCGAACAGCGCGTAGAACACGCGCACAAGCCGGTTCGGTGCTCCGCCCTCGGCCAGAAAATATCCTGCCAGCGTAAACAGCGGCAGCGTCGGCAAAGATGGATTAGTTACTAGCCCATAGTGCGCGATCGGAATCGACGCAATTGGCTGGTCCGCGCCCCAGAACAAAATCAACGCCGCGCCGCCCAGCGTTGCGAATGCCGGCATGCCCAATACCGAAGCGATGAACAGAATTACCATCGCGGCCAAAACAAATTGGTGGGAACCCGCCGGCCAGAGCATGACTGCCACCACCAGCAAAGCCGCGCATACGGCGGCCATGACACGCGGCGCCCACTTTCCCGACGCGTGCATAAGAATTCGAATCGCGATCACCGCGAATCCGAATGGAAGAACCAACTCCACCACCCACAGCGGAACGCCATAAGCCAGAATCGTCCCCGCCTCGCGCTCGCTCTCGACAAACTGGTACGACGCCAGGCCCAGGAACGCCGAGACCGCCGCCGACACGCCACTTGTGAAGATTCGCCCAACCGTCTTGAGACGCCCATGCAGCGCGGTTTCTCCCAACGTCGAAAGCGAAAGCAGTCTGCCCTCGCGCGCCGCGATTGCTCCTCCCAGCATTCCAACCACGAGCACCATGTGCTGCACGATCGTGGTCGAAGCCGGAATCCCCACATGAAACGTGCGCCGCAGAAAACTTTCTGCCAGCGGAATCAAGAGCATGGCAAACAATGCCAGCGAAACCACGGCATTCTCCGCCCTGCTCAACCGATTCCCCGCCACCAGCTTCGGGCGCTCGGGCTCGAAAGACTCTGTCGAAGCGATCGCTGCACCCGTCATTTGGCGACTACTTTTGGTGCGCGATACTCGCGCAGGATCTGCATCACTTTGTCGAACGTGTCGGCAGGCACGATCTTGCCGCGAATTTGCGGATAGAAGCTCTCGGAAAATTTCTCCCATGCCGCTTGTGCATCCTTGCTGACGGGTTGAACCTGCAGCCCACGCTTCTGCATGGCCTGCACCGATTCCTCAGCCTCTTTGCGGCCGAGCAACTGGAATTGCTGGCTGCACTCCTCCGCCGATTTCGTCATGGCGTCGCGTTGCGCCGCCGGCAGCGCATCCCAGCTCCTTTTGGTGATGATCAACGCCCCCACCAGCGGCAGCCAGTTCAGTTCCAGCATGTGGTGAGTCGAAAGATAAAACTGGTTCGACAGCGCGTGCAGGGGAATCGTCGGAATCGCGTCGATCATTCCCGTCTGCAAGCTGGTCAGCGCATCCGACAATTCCAGCAGCACCGGATTAAATCCGGCCGACTTGTACAGTTCCGATTGAGCAACATCGCCGGCCGTGACAAAAATCTTCATCTTCTTGAAATCCTGCGGCAACACTCCCGCATCTTTGGAGAAGAATCTGATCCAGCCCGCATCCGCCCAGAACAGAACGACAAATCCCTTATCCGCCAACCGCTTATTCAGATCCTCCGCCAATTTGCTGCGCACATACGCCGCTTCGTCGAGCGACCGGTAGACTAACGGCATCTTCTGTAGCGCTCCCACCGCCGGATCAATGTCCGATATTCCTGCTACGGTCAGCAGCGCAGCCTGCAGCTGCCCAATGCGCATGCGGCGCACGATCTCGTCTTCGCTCCCCATCGTGCCGTCGGCGTAAATCGTCAGCGTTAGCGAGCCGTTTGACGCCTTCTTCCACTTCTCCCCCATCTCCTGCAGGCTGTGGTGATACGACGTTCCCGAAGGAATCAGAGTCGCCAGCCGAATCCGCGTGTCGGCTGCGTAAGAAGAGCCCAGTGCAAGCAGTGCCATCGCGATGACGATTCTGACGTTTTTCGCAAGTCTCATTTTCATGCTCATCCTGCGCCTCACTCCTATTTCACGAACAACTCATCCTCACGGGACAGCAGCCACCGCGCCCGCCGCTGCATAACGATGTTCGTCAGCCTCCACTCCGGCCGCGCGTCAGGATCCACGGCCAGAGCCTTCTTCAGCAAAGCTTCGAATTCTTCATGATCCTGCGTGCTCACCGAAACGGTTGTCGCCAGGGCCACATACGGGGAAGCGCTCTGTCCGGCGGTCAGTTCCACCGCCCGC
This sequence comes from Candidatus Sulfotelmatobacter sp., assembly GCA_049512555.1. Lineage (GTDB taxonomy): Bacteria > Acidobacteriota > Terriglobia > Terriglobales > Acidobacteriaceae > Sulfotelmatobacter. The sequence goes on from JBEKWZ010000482.1 coordinate 2,492, forward strand.
TCGAAATGTTTTCTGGACCGGGGAACGAAGTCTCCGCTCGCCGTCCTACGGACAGCCTCGTAGGAAATCAGAAAATTGTGAATGGCCCCGGAATCGTAATCAGGATCCAGTTCCAGCGCACGGTCAATCAGCGCTTCGACAATCGGCAGATCTGCAATCATTTCCGGATCGTCTTTCGAAACTGAAATCGCTGCGCCCCACGAAACCGCCGTCCAGTAGATCAGCGGCACATCCTTCGTCCCCATTTTCCGCACTGCTGCCTTCGGATCCTGGCGCAACTCATGTTCAAAGTTCGGATGCGCGATTTCTAAATCGCGCAGTCCATAGTTCCGCGCCCGCACATACAGATGGCGGGCTCGCAGGCGCAGCGCATCGGCCTTCGCCAGATCCTCTCCCTCAGATTCTTCGGCCGGCACCTGCACATAAACAAATGCGTACTGCGTGAATCCACTGGACGCCGCCAGCAGCAGTCCGCGATGCTTCGGACTTTCTGCCAGCAAGCTTTCCATCAGCTTCAGACTGAAGGGCAGAGCCTCTCCCACCAGATCCGGATCATCGTCGGAGGCAAACGTTGTTCCTCCACTCGCCAAAGAATCGCCCAGCTTGTTAACCGCAATTTTTTTGATGGAGCATCCGCCCCCCACGACCGCGATCGCCAGCAGCAACACCAGCCAGCCCCATCGAGCAGCCGCTCTGACCTTCGACGCCGGAGTTATTGTGTGTGCCATCAATCCATCGCTCCTGCTGAATCGAAATCAGTTCACTGCGCTTTCACGCTGTAGATCGTGCTGTTGCTGGGCGACAGAACGCCGATGACCAGGCCCACCACGCCGCCGATCCCCGCCCCAACTGCCGCTCCGGTCCCCTTGTCGCCGACGAATCCCTTGTTTTCCCAGGCAGCGGCAAGTAGGCCCGCTCCCGCTCCTGCTCCCACCACGCCACCAATCAGTGTGTTCCGCAGTCGGTGATGGCCTGCGATTTTCACTCTGCGTACGTCTTGCCTCGCGACGCTTTGCTCGCCTCCCGCCTCCTGCAGCAAGATCGCGGTTGCGGAAACGCTCACCAGGGTTCCCGAATGCTTCTTTTTGTTCGCATCGAGAACTTGAATCTTCCGCCCTGCCTGCAGCGTGCTCAGGCTTTCCCACGAGCCTTTTTCGGTCTGCCCCCACAAAGTGCACTCCGTTGCAACAACGCATATCAGTAACAAGAATTTCCGCATCATCTCACCTCGCCGCGATTTGCCGTAATTTATTATGGTCCGGATCGGTCTCGGCCAATCCCTTGATCGATTCCACCCAACATCCGGAAAGCACCAGCAGCGCTGTGGCGCGATGGCGATCCCCGCAAGTCTCGAAATAGTGGCCGTTTGCATCCGCTTTTCCTCAGTGTGACTTCACTTGGTAAATTACTCGGTGGTCGGGCAGCAGAGCTCCGATGGCTGCTCCCCCCAAAAGACCGGCGGCCGCGCCAATCACGGCCAGTGTGGCTCTATCGCCCCC
>JBEKWZ010000483.1:0-3990 GCA_049512555.1 Candidatus Sulfotelmatobacter sp.
CAAGGCTGCCTGCGCCAGCATGGACTTTGGCGCCATCTCGCTGTTTGAAGGCGTAGGGGCTCCGCCAGACTTCAACATCCACATCGACGAGCTCGACCTGCTGAGAACCGAAAGGGACCCACTAAATGACCAGCAGTATTTCCACGAGTCCGCGCTCAATCACCACTATGCATTGCTGGTGGTGGATCTAAGGGAAAAATACAAAAAGTTCTGTCCCGCCGGGCACGCCCCGCCTCTGGCCATCACCAACATCGGCATCACGCCCTGGCTGCCTCCCGTGAACCCCGTAGTCCACGGCCTCTACACCGCCGACGCAACCGCGACCATGGTGGAAAACGGCGTCTACGCCGTGGAGTGGGCGCCCGTCCATGCTCCCAGCCCGCTTTTGTTGGACAACAACAACCAGCCTCAACCCGCCTACTTCGGCCTCCAGATTCTTCACAAGGTGGCTCACGTTGGCGATACTTTCGTCCCTGCCACCACACCTTTAGACCGCTTGTCGGTCCACGCGGTGAAGCGGCGCGACGGCGGACTGGGCCTCATGTTCATCAACAAAGATCCCGTACAGTCCATCTCGGTGACGGTTACCGTCGACGGTTACAATTTCGCCGCCAAGGGAACGCGCTACGACTGGGGCAAACCCGGCAGCGACGCCGGCACAAGCATTACCGAGGCGCCGGTTGACGGCCTAGGTGGTACTTTCACCGTGCTCGTGCCGCGTTACAGCATCACCGCCCTCGTGATTCCTAAATCGTAATCACGGAGAGTGTGCCGAGGTTTTCGGGAAAGTTAAAAGTTAAGAGTTAAAGGACCGGCGTTACTGCCGGTTTTGCGCGGCGCTCTTGGCCAGCACCGGCAACAACAATTCGAACTCCTCCAGCGGCACTGGACCGCTTACCAGAAAGCCCTGGAACGAATGGCAGCCCAGCCGCGCCAGAAACTCGCGCTGTCCTTCTGTTTCTACTCCCTCAGCAATCACCGACAAGCCCATCGCCTTGCTCAGCGAAATAATGCTTTGAGCGATGGCCGCGCTGCTGGTGTCGACCACAATCTCCCGCACAAACTCCTGGTCGATCTTCAACTGGTCCAGCGGCAAGCGCCTCAGGTAAGCCAGTGAAGAATATCCCATGCCAAAATCGTCCAGCGAGAATCTCAACCCGTGAGCCTTGAGTTCCGTCATCTTCGCGACAACGTCCTCCAGATCGTCCACGAACATACTCTCGGTGAGTTCCAGTTTGAGTTTCTTGGGGTCCGCCCCGGTGCTCTTCAGTGTCGTCAGAACGTTGTGCACAAAGTCAGGATTAAGCAGCTGCCGCGCGCTGATGTTCACTGCCACCGTCAGGTGCGCCGTATTCTTGTGCTGGGCCCACGCCGCGATCTGTTTGCAGGCCGTTTCCAGCACCCAGTTTCCCAGCGTCAGGATCAGCCCCGTCTGCTCCGCCAAGGGAATGAATTCGTCAGGCGGCAAATAACCGCGCCGGGGATGCTTCCAGCGCAGCAGCGCCTCGGCCCCGGTTAACACATCGCCATCCACTTGCGCCTGATAGTAGAGCCGGAAATCGCGCGTCTTGATGGCCTGCCGCAGGTCTTCTTCCATCGCAGCCCGCGCATTCACCGCAGCCTGCAAGGCCGGAGCAAAGAAATGTAAGGTATTGCGGCCTGCGGCCTTCGCCTGGTACATCGCAATGTCCGCCTGCTGCAATACTTCGTTGGTGTTGTCCTGCGGGTTGCCGAATACCGTGATCCCAATGCTCGAACTGCTCTGGCATTCGCGGCCATCGAGCATGCAGGGCTCGTGCAGGGTCGCAAGAATCTTCTCGGCGACGGATTTTGCCTCAGCCGCGGCATCCTCCGGCAGTTCGCTCAGGTCTTGCAGCAACACCACAAACTCATCTCCGCCCAATCGCGCCACTGTATCGGTTTCGCGGATGCTGGCCACAATCCGCCGCGCCACCTCCTGCAACAGCAGGTCGCCAATGTGATGACCCAGCGTGTCGTTCAATGTTTTGAAATCATCGAGGTCAACGAACAGCAGCGCTCGCTTGCGCTTACTGCGGATGCTGGCCGCCAAAGTTTGCCGCAGCCGGTCCAACAGCAGGCGGCGGTTGGGCAGCCCGGTCAGCGGGTCGTAGAACGCGAGATTCGTAATCTCATCATGGGCGGCCTTCAACTGTTGCAGTTCGCGCTCCCGTCTGCGCCCGCTTCGTATGCGCAACCGGACCACCGCTCCCGCTACCAGCACCGGGACCAGCCCGCAGATACCGAAAAACCACCACGACGCATACCACGGCGTCAGAATCTTGAACCCGAACTCCGCTTTTTGTTCACTCCAGATTCCATCTTCGCCTTGCGCTTCCACCTCGAGCTGATATGCTCCGGGCGCCAGTTCGGCAAACTGCAGTTCTCTCTGCGTGGTTTCGGTCCAGCCCGAGTTCGAGCCCTTTAACTGGTAGCGAAACAGAATCCGGTCGTCGTTGGAAATATTCAGCGCCGAGTAGCGCGCGATCAGAGAGTTTGCATGCACGTCCAAAGATGGATCGCTCTGCCCGGAAACGTCCCGGCCTCCCATCACCAGCTTAGTGAAGATCACTTCGATCGGCGCTTCCGGCGAGGGGTGCGCTCGCGGTTTGAATTGTGAAAGTCCTCCGCTGGTTCCGATCCACACCGTGCCGTCAGACTCTTCCGCGAATCCGTTCAGGTCGCAATCGTTCCAGGCCAAGCCGTCGCTGGTGTCGTAGTGGCTCCAGCGCGAACCATTCCACATGTCCACGCCTCGCTCCGTTCCTGCCCACAAACGCCCCGATGCATCAAATTCCAGAAAATACACCAGCCCGTCGCTGCCCGGTCTCTGGACGCCCTTCTCTACCGCCAAACCACCCGCCTGCAAATGGACCCGGTCGATCCCGCCTCCGAAGCGATACCCGACCCAGATTTCTCCATTCGCCGCCGCGCCCAGCGCCAGCACTTCCTGATTGCTCAAGCCGTTGTCGCGATTGAAATTTGTCCAGTGCCCGTTCGCATTCACAAAAAGCCCGTCAGCACCGCCGGCCCAGATGCTGCCATCGCCGCCCTCAGCCACCGTCCAAATCTGGTTCGAAGGCACTTCGGCGACGCGCGAAAACTTTTGATAAGGAGCAGTGGCGACAAATAGCCCAGCTTCGGTCGCGGCCCAGAGTCTTTGCTGGCGATCGAAGCGCAACGTGTACGGCGATCTGCCAGCGAGTCCCTGCGCCTCGCCGAAATGCTCCCATGCGCCCGTCCCCGAGTGCAGCCGCGCTGCCCCATGCGCCTCGGTCCCGACCCACAAATCCCCTTCCGGCCCCAACCGAACACTGTGGACCGGAAACCCATCCAGCCCCGCGACCTTCTTCCACTGAATGCCAGTCGCTCCGCGCTCCCCTCGCAGCAACCCTCCCTCAGTGCCCACCCAAAGCGTTCCGTCTCCCTGTGGCTGGATCTCATATACGATGTCGCTCGCCAGCCCGCTCGCGGTCGAGTAGCTTTTCCACTCGTGGTAGCCTCGCCACTGCGCCAGTCCCCGCCCCGCCAACCCAATCCACAGCGAGTGTTGCCGGTCCTCGAAAACCGAATAGACCGCTCCGCGCAGACCCACCGACCGGTCAATCTTTTGCCAGCCTTTCCCTTTCCCCTGCCCGATCAGCAAGCCATCCGGTGAGGGCAGCAGAATCCGCCCGTCGTCATCGACGCCGGGAATGCCAATCACAATTGGCTTCAGTTCCGGCGGCCTGCGGAACTCGGTTTGGTCCGCCTGCCGAACGAACACTCCCGCATTTTTCGCCCGCACCCAGACATTGCCCTCGCGATCTTTGCGGATCACCATCAAGGCGTAGCCCGGAAGCCCGCTCTCCGTCGAGAAGACTCGAGTCCCATCCGGGTCCATTCGGCACAGTTGCTGTCCGCATCCGTACCAGAGAACATCGCCGTCCACTAGTACCGCATCCACGCTCGGACCAGAAGTTCCCGCCGCTT
>JBEKWZ010000484.1:0-3983 GCA_049512555.1 Candidatus Sulfotelmatobacter sp.
ATCTGACGGTTCAGGCCAGTGCCGACGGTGTCACTCTGAATGTGGGGACGCTGCAGGTAACGGTACCGTAAGAGTTCCGAAACTGGCGGCCAAGAACGGCATCAAGTGGCATCCGTTGTCGGGATGATGCACTACTGCGGATTTTATTCCGCACCGCCATTATTCCCAATGATCATGTCCCTCCCTGATCGTGACGTAGCGATCAATGGGTAGGTCCGTCAGCCGCTGGATCAGGCCACTGGGCTGTGGCCATTTGATTTCGATCCAGTCCATCTTGGTCCTGTGGCCAAGACCGAACACCATCCGGGGGTCGTGCGAGGAGAGGAAACTTCCACCGGCTACTTTCATCCGGCTGCGCTTCAGATCGACGGCCTGATAAGTGACGATGGCGCCGATGGCATCGATGTTCGCCTTCTTGCCAATCAACTTCACCCCAAGCCAGTGGTTGTGGCGCCCGGCATTGTTCTGCAAGAGAACCGGGGGCTCGTTGCTGCAGGAGATCAGCACGTCCTGGGCGCCGTCATTATTAAAGTCGCCGATAGCCAGTCCGCGTGCCGACATCATGCGCTGAAACACCGGTCCCGCTTCACTGCTCACATTCTTGAATCCGGCGTCCGTCTTGTGAAACAGACCGAGTGGCTCGCGGTAGGTGACGCGCGGGTCTAACTCGTGAATGAAATCGTCGGGCTCTCCGTTCCCCAGAAGCAGATCGAGGTTGCCATCGTTGTCAACAGCACCCACGCGGCAGAGTACTTCGCCTCCTGCTTTACTGCTTTGCGCAGATGACTCTCGGCGTCGGCCACGTTTTTCTTGCGCAGGGCGGCGCAGCCGTCATCGAACTCCCGCTGCACTTTCCCGGAGATCTGAAGGTCTGCAACGGTCGCCGTTTGCGGGCGCCAGGTATTCAAAGGTGGCAGAAAGCAACTGGTCTCCTTTGCAGACTGAGGTGTGAGCGGCTTGCCGTTGCTGTCGAAGACTTTCTTTTGCTGGTCAAACTCCGACGGCACCGTGTACTGCATGGGGGTTGGAGAGGGCGGAGGCGGAGGTGGCGCAGATGCTTTCTGTCCCAGCGCGAAACCCCCACACAGCGCGAGGATCACGACGAGACCCGGAGCCGATTTATGCAGAGCGGGCAGTTTATAGATATATCTGGTTGATCGAGATTTCATAAACCCTCCCAGGCGGCGGTTGAACTCCCGGGTTCAAACCTGCGATTTTACCTTTCGTGGACTGCAGTGGTAGCCCGATTTAGGTTCCTGTGAAATTCTTTTCTTTCCAGCTGGAAGTGTTCAGCCCGAAGATGGCTCACCGACTCTCCAGCGGAGTGTCATTTTCTGAATAGACCTTGATCCAATGGTTTCTCACTTGTGGCCTCACTCTCTTCCCATTCCACTCGAACACAATCAATCCGGTCTCCTGCTTCGGCATGTGGCAATCGATGCAGTTGGCAGAAACGTGGTGGTCCGGCTTGGAAAAGGTAGAGGAGTCCGGCTTATGGCAGTCCAAGCAGCGCCGGGAAAACTCGGCCAAATCGTGCTGCTGGGTATGAACGTTGTGACAGGTAAGGCAGGTCATGGTCGACCCGGAGTAGCACCGGCTCGGTTTCAGCATTTCCACCTGACTACCATGAACATCCAGCGCGGCTTCGGGGTCGGGGCGCGGAAGGTCGATAAATCGCTCGAGCGAATCGCCAGGGAGGTAGGAAAAACTCGGGACGAGCGCCTGGCCGTGCCCAGCATGGCACCAGGCGCAAAGATCCATTTGACGATCGCGGGAGAAGCGCGCCGGATTAAGAATGGCGGCTTCTGACGCTGAAACTGCCTTTGATTTCTCCTGCGATGCTTCACGAGCAATGTGTTCGCGTCCCGGCCCGTGACATTTTTCGCACTGGATGCCGAGCGCGAATCCTGTAGTGGCATAGCGGTTCGAAGGTGGTGGAAGCGCTTCGAAATAAGTTGCGTGACACTCCAGGCAGCGCGGAATGATCGGCCGGTCGAAATTAACGAAGCCGTCGCGATAACCCGGACTGTTTACCCATCCCAGGTTCGTCCAATACGAAACCGGCAGCTGAAAAAGCTGGTCACTCTTCCAGAACAGATAGGTTTGCCCCTTACCACCCGATCCCACTACCAGGGCAAAGCGCTCCGTATGCGAAGTCGTGTGAGGAGGAGTTCCTTCGACTGCTGTCTGAAAAAACCCAGGTTCCCGACCGGTCGAGCTTTTCCCTTTCGCGTCTGGTTTGTGTTCGTCCATCCGGAAGAAAAGAGCGGGATTCGCAGTCTTAAGGATGTTGTTGCCGGGAGTGAACTTTCCCAAGATCGTACTTCCATCGGCCGGTCTGGAGGTCAGAAAGTGCGCGGTGTGGTGATACGTCTCCACCTGCTCTCGATGACAGCTGCGGCATGCGTCGTCACCCGCAAAATCCTGCGCATTGCGCGTCGTGCTCGACGGCGCCACGGGCTGAACCTGTGTTGCTACGGTCGATTGTGAGTTCAAGTCCTTGCTCGCAGCCGCGGCGAACGCCAAGAGCAGCAGGACATTCTTCAAGACTGCGCTCATCATTCCGCGTCCGAACTCCACTGAATTGCTGATGCCCCGATTCATAAATCACGGCCCGACGATGAGGCATCTAGGCCCGTTTCCACATCACACCTAAGCTTGAGGCGAACCAGAAATCTCTAGCGCGACATAAGAAATTGCACTTCCCTTTCAATCTCCGAGATCGCGATCGGAGCGACGCTCTCGTCGCTCAACTTCTGATTGAGCTGCGGAAGTTTCGTTTGCTTGAATTTAGACCACTCCGCAATGCCTTCTTTGACTCGCTGACTAGATTCCTGGAAAAGAGCAATCGCTTGCGAAGGCACGGCACGGTCGCCGCTCTCAACCACACGCAGCGCTGAGGCAAGTTCGCCAGACCCGTTTTGTAGCCCGCCCGCAGGCGGTTGATGGGTGACCTGCTTGCCAATAAGAATTCCTGAAAGTTCTGATTGAGCGTCGGCTAGGGCCGACTTGAGTGCGGACTTCTTCTCGCCAAGCTTCTGGTCAACTTCAGCGAGCTGCTTCTGAACGGAATTGATCTCGGCCAGAGTGCGACGGGCTTCCCGAGCTTCGGCGAAGATCTGTTGTCCGAGTTGCAGCTGTTGTTGCAGGACCTCAAGACTCGCGGGCGAGCGCGGATCCATAATGACCTTCAGGCGCTGCTCCTGTGTCCGTCCGTCGACCGTGAGTCGAACTTGATAAATTCCAGGGACAACTTTGGGACCGCTGAGATTTCGGGATTCGGATGCTTCATCGCCCGCAGGCTCGCCCGAACCCCAAGTGAGATTCCAGACAAAGCGGTGCATTTCTGCGGTCGTCTCGAGGAATTCTGGCTTGGGAAACCATCGCTCCGCAATCGGAAGTGGCGGATGCTTCTCCGAGTGTTTATCTTCCGACGAGAATCTGCGAACGAGTTTCTTTTGCGTATCAAAAATCTCCAGCGTGACGCTGCTCGCTCCGGACTTGAGGTAGTAATCGACTATCGCACCAGCCGGCGGATTTTCCGCAGTCGGTTCTTCGGGCGGAAGTGGTGTTCCTGGAAAAGCGTCGTTATCCATGCGAATGGCGGGTGCAGGCGCGTTGAGCCAGAATGCGTCCGCCTTGGCGGCCTTCGCAGCCTGGCGCAGCGGCGTGATGTCGTCAAGAATCCAGAATGATCGCCCGTGGGTCGCAATCACGAGATCTTCCCCGTGGACGTACAGGTCGCGAACCGACGTGACGGGCAGATTGAGTTGCAACGATTGCCAGTGGTCGCCATCGTCGAACGATACGTAAACGCCGGATTCGGTTCCCGCGAAAAGCAGTCCCTTGCTCTCAGGATTTTCGTCCTGGCGAATGCCGCGCAGGAAGGAGTCTGCCACAATGCCATTCGTAATCAGTTGCCAAGTAGCGCCGTAGTCGCGGGTGCGATAGAGATAAGGCGTGCGATCCTCGAGACGGCTGCG
>JBEKWZ010000485.1:0-3978 GCA_049512555.1 Candidatus Sulfotelmatobacter sp.
CTCCAGCGTAGTCGCTTCCCACGGATTGTCGCTCGCCTTCGGCCCCTTGAACATGCTCCAGAACAGGTTGATCACGAAAATAAACTGCGCGGCGACCGTGATGATCGCGGCATACGTAATAAACGTATTCAGCGGAATCAGTTTCTGCAGGTAAGCCACTTCGGTGAACTGCGAGTAGCGCCGAGTCTGCCCCGCCAGTCCCGCATAGTGCATGGGCATGAAGATCGCGTACGTCCCCGCAAGCGTGATGAAGAAATGGATTCTCCCCAGCGTCTCGTTCATCATGCGGCCAAACATTTTCGGGAACCAGTAGTAGGTTGCCGCAAAAATTCCGAAGATTGCGGCTACGCCCATGATCAGGTGAAAATGTGCGGGAACGAAAGCTGTGTCGTGCAACTGAATATCCAGCACCGGCTGCGCCAGGAACGGTCCACTGAGTCCGCCCGACACAAACAGGCTCACGAAGCCAATTGCATACAACATCGGCGTACTAAAACGTATGCGCCCTTTGTACATAGTCCCCAGCCAGTTAAACGTCTTGATGGCCGACGGCACGCCGATGCACATGGTCAAAATCGAAAACGCAAATGCCGAATACGGGCTCATCCCACTCATGAACATGTGATGGCCCCACACCATGAATCCGAAGAAGCCGATCGACAACATGGCATAGACCATCGCCCGGTAGCCAAAAATCGGCTTACGCGAAAACGTGGAAAGAATCTGCGACGCCACGCCCATTCCCGGCAGAATCGCGATGTACACCTCAGGATGCCCGAAGAACCAGAACAGATGCTGCCACAGTAACGGCGACCCGCCTTTGTGCCAGGTCATCACTCCGTTGACCATCCCCTCTGGAACGTAAAAGCTGGTGCCGAGATTCCGATCCATCAGCAGAAGGATGCCCGCCGTGAGCAGCACGCCAAACGCCAGCAACCCCAGAATCGCGGTGATGAACCACGACCACACGGTCAGAGGCAGACGCATCATGGTCATGCCCTTGGCCCGCAGATCGAGCGTGGTGGTGATAAAGTTCAGCGCGCCCATCAGCGATGCGATACAGAAAATCGCGATGCTGGTAATCCACAAATCGGCGCCCAGTCCCTCGCCCGGTCCCGCCGACTGAATTGCGCTGAGCGGCGGATAGCCCGTCCACCCGTGCAGCGGAGCGCCGCCCACCACGAAAAACGCCGCCAGCATGAACATGTAGGCGACGAAGGTCGTCCAGAACGACAGCATGTTCAGAACAGGGAAGGCCATGTCCGGCGCGCCAATCTGAATGGGCAGAACGTAGTTGCCGAATCCGCCCTGCGGTGCAGTGGTCAGCACGAAAAACACCATGATCGTGCCGTGCATCGTCATCAGCGCCAGGTAGGTCTCTGGCTTGATTTCGCCGAACAGCGGCAGCACCGCCGTTGGCCAGATCATGTGAATGCGCATCAGGATCGACAGGAGCATCCCGACAAACACCGCGGACAGCGCGAGAAAGTAATACTGAATGCCAATGACTTTGTGATCGAGGCTGAAAATGTATTTCCGAATGAAACCCTGAGGAGCGTGCGCGTGAACCGTTGCAGGGGTCGCCATTTTATTGTTTCTCCGCCTCCCGTGCGGCCAGCCACTTGTCGAAATCCTCCTGGCTGACGACGTGAACCACGCCGTGCATCTTGTAATGTCCAAGCCCGCAAAGTTCAGCGCAGGCAATCTCGTACTCGCCAATCGCCGTGGGCTTGAAGTGCATGTGAATATTCAGCCCCGGAACCGCGTCCTGCTTAAAGCGCAGCTGCGGCACAAAGAAGCTGTGGATTACGTCGACGGCCCGCAGGCTCAGATCGACGTCGCGGTCGACCGGCAAATACATTGTTCCGGTGACCACATCGTCTTTCGCCGCGGGGTCGGTGTTGCTCAGGCCCACTGCAGCCTCGCCTCCAGCGGAAGGATCCATCAGCTTAAAACTGGTCTTGCCATATTTTCCATCCGGCCCCGGATAGCGGAAGTACCAGGCAAACTGCATCCCCGTAACTTCCACCTGCACCGCCCCAGCCTCAGGAGGATCGAAACGCTGGCTTGCCCAAACGCTGCTGCCCATCAGGTTCAGCCCGACGAACAGAATCGTGGTCAGCACCGTCCACGTAACCTCAAGCGTGTTATTTCCGTGAGAATACTGAACCGGAGCGGCCGACGGACTGTCACGATATCGCCACACGATGTAGCCGAGCGACAGTTGCGCCGCCAGAAACACAATGCCCATGATCACAAAGGTGAGTGCGAATTGACCGTCGATCCAGTGCGTGGCGGCGGAAGCGCCGACGGGCAGCCACCAGGTCTTGGCGACGAAAAAATACGTGCTGATCAGAGTGATCAGCCAAATCAAAGCCATTAACGCGAGGCCCATTCCCAGCCCTCCAGAACCCTAAAGGACAAAAACAAACGGATTTCCCCACGGCCGCCCTTGCGCCCCACATGCTCTGTCTTACAACGCGAGCAACGGTCGGCGGCGAGTGTAACACAGCCACGCGCGAAATGAACAAGGGGCTGTTGAGGAAAAAGCTTCGCCCCCGATCCTTGTCATCCTGAGCGAAGTTGTCGTCCGCGAAGCGAACGGTAACACAGTCGAAGGATCCCTCCGTGGGACGCGCCCGCCGGACTTATCGGAAGCTCCCTGCTATCAAAAGCGGTTTCTTAATCTGTGAGAATCCGTGGCCAAGATTTTATTTCTCTGACCACTCCGGCACGCGCCCCGGAGTCCACGGAGCTCCCGCCGCTTCCATATCTTTCTCCAGCTTCGTCAGATCAACCTCTACCAGCGTATGCAGCTTGCCGAGTTGCTCGGCAAATTCTGCCGCCGCGACGTTGTACGAATCCAGATGCGTCTGCGTGGGCTTGGCCAGCGAGAACCGTTCCTCGTCCATAATTGCAATCACCCGCTGGTCGATCGAAGCCGGCACTGGTTCGTTGCGCTTTGCGGTCTCGATGTCCCCGCGCAGTGCCCGCAAAATTTCCCGGTCGCGCTGCTCCATCCCGTCTGCCACAGCTCCCAGCTGCTTCTCAACCGCCGGAGTTTCATGCAACGCTTCGCGAATCGCCTTCAGCCGCGATTCCACATCTTCGGCAGAGCGCAGCGCTCCGTTCACCACGCGGTACAGCCGCTCCGTCTTCCGCAGGAATTCCTCCTGTGCCGCACGATCGCCCGGAGTCATCATCGATGATGTCGAACCCTCCGTCACGACCTTGAACGACTGCGGTCCGGCCGACTCTGTCACCGAGCCAGCCACCTTCTCGAACATACGAACCGAATAAGTCCCAGAAAGCACCAGCGGCCCCAGACCTGTGATGTCCGGAAAATCCCCTTCCTCTTTTTCTTCTGCAGCCGCGTGCGCCCGTGCCGCCGAATACCGCAAATCCCACGCCACCCGTTGAAACCCCGCGTCCGTGCTGCCGTCCACGCGCCGGATCGGCGCTCCGCTTTCGTCATACACCACAAAATAAACCTCGGGCTTCGCCTCCTCCGCCTCGGACCGCAACTCGTCCTTCGTTGGATACGCCAGCGTCTGATTTTTCTTCGCCGCTTCCTTCTCCGCGTCCTGCCGTTTTTCCTTCTTCGTCTTGATCTTGTCCTTCAGGTACGCCGTAAACACCGCCCCGTACGGCGGATTTTCCGCCGTATAAAACGCATCCCCCTGAAATCCTTTTCCCGGCTCACCGATCGGATGCCGCTCCATATAAAGCAAAGCATCCTTCACCGGATACACCGCCGCGGCCTGTTCGGTCGATTCCGCCTTCATCTGCCGCAGCGGAGTAAGGTCGTCGAGCACATAAAACCCTCGCCCGAATGTAGCAATCACCAGATCGCCCTCGCGGGCCTGGATCACCATGTCGCGCACCGCAACCGTCGGCAGTCCGCCCTTCAGCCGCACCCAGTGCTGACCCGCATCAAGCGTGAAGAACGCCCCGAACTCCGTTCCCGCAAACAAAAGA
>JBEKWZ010000486.1:0-3977 GCA_049512555.1 Candidatus Sulfotelmatobacter sp.
ACTTGTGGCGCAATGCGATGCGCAGGTCGCGAGTCACAAAAAACGGAATCCCCATGGTTTGCAGACAACGTATCGGCGACTCGCCGTTTTCGTCGGACTTGGTCAGCAGAACTGCGACCTGAGACGGTGCTCTCTCGGGAAAGATTTGGACTACGTCAGTTGTAACGAGCTGTGGACGGTTCGCGATGCGTAATGAGGTGGGATGGAGAGCCCCACGTGAGGAGCTTCGGTGAAGGATATTCCGATAAACTGCGTAAGCCACCAGACCAGTAATCGCGAGAAGGACGACGACACTCAAGCGCGATGTTTTCACGGGTCTCCTCTGGTCCAGAACAGGCTAAGTTCGCGGACCCATCCACGATCCGATTTAGGTCTAAAACTCATATCGGCAAAATTTGTGGGGCGAACATTAGGCTTTCCAAGGAATCAAGCTATCAGGGTACGTTAAACTTCCCTACACCGACAGTTAGTTTTGTCTTGACATAATATTATTTTCGGAGCTTAATAGTCGTCATGACACCAGCCGTCCAGGTCATTCAAAACATCGATGCGGCCGCGGCACTGTTTAGCGCGCCGCGCCTCAGGATATTGGCCGAGCTCGCAGAGCCGGACACCGCCGCGGCCATTGCCCGCCGGGTGGGGTTGCCTCGCCAGCAAGTGAGCTATCACGTCCGCGAACTGGAGCATGCCGGGCTCGTTACCTTCGTGGAGGAGCGGCGCAAGGGAAACTGCGTGGAGCGGGTAGTCCGCGCCGCGGCGCGCAGTTATGTGGTGAGTCCCGCGGCGTTGGGGTCGCTCGGATCGTCACTCGGATCCACGCCCGCCGAGCAGCAGGACACTTTTTCCATTGGATACCTCGTAGGACTCGCGGCCCGAGCCATCCGCGACCTGGCATGGCTGAGCGTGCGCGCGGCAGCGGCGAAGAAGCGCGTGTCCACCATGGCGATGGACGTGGATATCCGCTTTGCTACCGCGGAATCGCGCTCGGCCTTCGCGCAAGAGTTGTCAGCTTTCATGGCCGGGCTTGTGGTGAAATATCACAGCACGGAGGGGCGCTCCTTCCGCCTGATCGCCGGCGTATATCCGGCCATTACATCCGCATCGACACCAGAACCAGGAGACCAAGCATGCGTAAACATGAACTGAAGATCGAAGTAGCGGCGACTCCCGCCGAATTGTGGAAAGCGCTAACCACGGCACAAGGCATACAGAGCTGGTTCGCGCCCATCGCGAAGGTCGAGCCCGGCGTCGGCGGCGGCATCACCGTAGGCTGGGGGCCGGGCATGGAAATGACCCAGGAGATCGAAGTGTGGGAGCCCGAGAAGCACCTGCGCGCCGGCCGCACCGATTACTACATTGAAGCCAACGGCGACACGACCATCCTGCGCCTGGTGCAATCCGGATTCGGCGACGACGCCAAATTCGACGGCGAGTTCGAATCGACCGGCACGGCGTGGCCGGTCTTCATGACCATGCTGAAGCGAAGCGCCGAAGCCGGCGTCGATTCCTGCGCGACTGCAGCGACCTTCCGCTTCCTGGAGATTCCTCCGGCAGAAGTGTGGCATCGCCTGATCGCCGATAAACAGTTCTGCGACGCTCTGGTCGGCGGCACGATCCGTCACTTCCATCCGCGCGGAGTCTACTGCGTCGATTTCGCGGACAAGATGTTATCCGTCTTCGCGGAGAACTGTGGCGGGAAAACGGCGCTCACCGTCACGTGGCTGCTCTACGGACACAAAGACGTCGACGCCTGGCGCGATCGCTGGGGACAGTTGATCGACAAGGCCGTCGCAACGGAACTTAGCCACTAGGGGGCGTCTCATAAATGTGTGCGGGGGATAAACCTATAGTAGTCCCAGATGGTCCGGGTACTTGGCCTGCAAAGCGCTGATCAGAAGTTCGAACTCGGGAAGACTTCGCAAACTTGCAAGGCTGGGATCTTTCAGGAAGAAAGGCCAGCAGGCAAAGCCTGTACTGACGCTCCGCTCCAGCCACTCAAAAGCAGTTTCGCGTCTTCCGGTGAGGGCGAGCGTGCAGGCAATCTGATAGTAGGTATGATGCGCGTGGCCAAACGACTTTGGACTCGAACAAGCCCTGGTCACACATTCGATTGCCGCGTCTTGATTCCCCATCAAGGCATGCAGCAGACCTTGTGAGCTGATGATGAGCGGATCGTTGGGAACCAGCTTCAATGCTTCATCCACCAGGCGGGTTGCCTCTTTCCATTCCCCTGTCATCATGGCCGGGATGGGAGCAAAATAAAGGGCATATTTGTGACCGGGGCTCTCCGTCCGCCAGACTTGAATCCGCTCGCGTGCCAGGTCGTATTGTTGTCCCCACACATAGACTTGCACGATGCTCGTGCTCACCGCCTTCCTGGGTTGAAAAGGCCGTCCTCTTTCAAACATCTCACGCGCGTGATCGAGCAGTCCGATATGCGCAAGGATGCTGCCCAGGCGATTGTAGGCATGAGGCAGGTTGTTCTGGAGGGCCAGAGCGCGTTTGAGATCGGCGATCGCCTCCAGGTGTTGAAAGTTCTTCGACGGTCCCCAGAGCAGAAAGGCGCGGGCAACGTGTCCCTCGGGAAGATTCGCGTCAATTTCGAGCGCGCGCCGGCAGTGAAACTCGGCTTTCTCCAGCCACACGCTGGCTGGGTCGAATTCGAAATGCCGGGTCGTGCATGCAAACGAGAGGGTCGCGTGAGCGAGTGCAAACGCGGGATCACGAGTTACAGCATTAGTTAAATGATGGCTCGCTTGATCCATCACGGACGCATCGCCGGACGCCGTGATCCGATAGCCCCGCATGAATTCCGCATACGCCATCGGATCCCTGCTATAGCGTGGGCGCTGCTCGACTGTCGGCGGACTATACGGCCGGTTCAGCGCGCGCGTAATTTGCCGGGCAATATCGCCTTCGAGACTTTGAAGGCGATCGATGTCCATATCGATGTCGCACTTCCTCGTAAAGGAGGGGCGTTGCAGGTAGGTATCAAACATTTCCAGCGAGAGACGCCACTGCCCTTTTGACATCTGAATGGCGCCGTGGACAACAAATCGCACCCCCAGGCGGGAAGCGATCTCCGAAGGCGTCAGTTCGACGGGCAAGTTCAAGACTGCCGAAGTGGGCAGCACGTCAACGCCGGAGAGATTGCCAAGGAGCGAGACGAGCGCGTCGGTAAACCCGAGACACAAGCCTTGGTCGTCCGTCGCTTTCTCCAGCAACAACAGCGGTAGGACAGCGATCGAAGACCGCTCATCGAAGTCGCTCCCATCCTTCCGGACGTCGGCGCGGACGGAGTTTCGTGCAGGATCAGAGAGCGGATATTTCGCATCGATCACGCGAACTGGACCGACGAAGCGATAGCCCTTTCCCACTACCGTCTCCAGAAACCTGGGCCGGTCGGCATTGTCACCCAGCGCGGTGCGAAGCTTTCGCACAATGTTGTTGACGTTTTTTTCGGTATCGATAAACAGATCGGAGCGCCACAGGC
The DNA here is from genome assembly GCA_049512555.1 of Candidatus Sulfotelmatobacter sp. Classification (GTDB taxonomy): domain Bacteria; phylum Acidobacteriota; class Terriglobia; order Terriglobales; family Acidobacteriaceae; genus Sulfotelmatobacter. The sequence goes on from JBEKWZ010000486.1 coordinate 3,494, forward strand.
GCTTGACGATTTCCTCGCGCGATACCATCTGCTCGCGGCGTTCCAGCAGAAAGATGAGCAACTCCATGGGCTTCTTCTCGATCCTGATCGGGCGACCGGATCGCCGCAGTTCATAGCGTCCCAGATCGACTTCGACCTCGCCAGTTTTCTGATTTGAACGCCCCATGGAACACCGTTGCCCAGCATTATCCAATAAACATCAATAACTTGCGACGATATAAAAAAGATATCCAAAGGCTATATCGGCTGCATTGTAAAGCCCTCCCTCTCGCGCGATCATGCCCCATCAAGAATCTCGGAGGAGACTCGCATGAAAAGAAAGCTGTTCATCGCCCTGGTAATCGTTGGGACGCTGTGCGTTGCAGGCCACCTGGTCACGATCGGCGCACATCCCGCCGCTGACAAAAACGCATTCACGCCGGAGACAATTCCGTGGGGTCCGGCGCCGCCTTTTGTCGCCCCAGGCGCGCAACTCGCCGTAATC
>JBEKWZ010000487.1:0-3972 GCA_049512555.1 Candidatus Sulfotelmatobacter sp.
GTCGCCAGGCAAGATCCATCCATTGGACAGCAAATCGCTTCCTCCACCAAGAATCAGTTGCCTACGATCTACATCCAGATCACCAAGGACGAGCAACGCTCCGACGTAAACGAACTGATCGGCGCTTTGCAGAACCTCGGTTTTGACGTGCCAGACGTTGAGCTCGTCAACCCAGGAACCCAAAACACCTATGTACGCCACTTCTCCGAGAGCAACCAGCAACATGGGGACCAGGTCTTTCAACTGATGAAAACCATGGGCTTCGATGTTCAGCAGCAGGACTTCAGCAAAACCTCGCTCCGCGACAAAAATCCGCCCGGCGTATTGGAGGTTTGGATCGGCCATAAGCAAGGCCCGCTGAAAAAGTCGCAAGCGCGCCCCTGATTCCCGTCAGGTCCGTTTCCGCCTTGTCCATCTTCATTTAGTTTCGTCATCTTCATGTCCTGTCATCGTGAGCGAGGATTGGTCTTTGCGCCAAAGGGCAAAGACCAACCGCAGTCGAAGGACCCCTACACTCCCATCTGCACCCAACCGTCGCAGGAAGTTCTCCGCAACGCTGCGAATGGCTGATTTGGTCGCTATGCAACCGAACCTGAACATCCCACTCTTCCTTGTCGCTCCGGAAGAACGCCGGGAGAAGGTCTTTGCAGAGGTCAACCGTCCGACATTTTCAAGACTCGATCCGAGGCTAGCAGAGATATGCAGATACATTTCATTTGACGCGCTCAGAGAGCGTTTGGGACAGGTAAGAGACTTCGTTCGATACCTGAAGCCGGATTTCCTGGAGGAATTGTCGGAGCCTTGCGACCTGGAGCAGGAGTGATGGATCCAGACAAGTAGATTTCACTCGCCACGGGTAAAACCGGGAAGGGCACGACTTCCAGTCGTGCCGCTCAAGCTCCAACCGAGAACTCGGCTCAACAATCAACAACAGGAGTCCTGTTTTTTGCATGATTCGTTGCCAAAGAATGCCTCCGTCCAAGGCGTTAACCCTACGAAAATTCTTGACTTAGCCGTAACTGGCAATTTATAAGCCGTGTCTGCGGCCTAGGCCTCCCAAAGTTCACGGCTAGAGGGATATTTTTTCTTTTTTTTGGCAGCAATGAAAGGGGTTCAAGAAATGTCGAGCCAGAAGGCGCGTTTCGCGGTGTTGGTCTGTACGCTGGCATGTCTGTTCAGCCCGCTCCTGCACGGTCAGGCGACGGGGAGCTTTTCAGGCACGGTTTCAGACAATTCCGGAGCGGTTCTGGCGGGAGCGAAAGTCACCGTCATCGCCCAAGCCACGAATGCGTCCCGCGAAGCGCTCACCGACGACACTGGGCACTTTCTCGTTCCTTTACTGGGCGTTGCCGACTACACCATCAAAGTCGACGCCAAAGGCTTCAAGCCCTCAGAAGCCAAGAACGTCCGCTTGCAGATCGATGAGCACCGCGAGCTCGATTTCAAACTCGTGCCCGCGTCGGTGAGCACGAGCGTCGAAGTCAACGCGACCGAAGTTGCCATCGAGGCTTCGACCCCAACCCTCGGCCAGGTCATCACCGCAGAGGAAGTGGCCGAACTTCCGTTGAATGGCCGCAACTTTGTGCAATTGGCGACGCTCACGCCGGGCACGACGGCAGAGACCAGCCCCGTCAGTTTCTTCAACGGCGCCGCCAGCAGCGAAGCTTCCACTCGTGGTTCTTTTTCGCTTTCTGTTGGGGGTTCGCGCGCCCAGAGCACCGACTGGCTGCTCGATGGCAACGATAACAATCAGCTGGATGAAGGCGGGATCGCCATTTTTTCTTCCATCGACGACATCCAGGAATTCAAAGTCTTGGAATACAACTACTCCGCGGAGTACGGGGAACGCGCCGGTCCGACGGTGTTGGTTACGACCAAGTCAGGATCCAACAAGTACCACGGCTCGTTATTCGAATTCTTCCGCAATACGAAACTGGATGCCGCCAGCCGCTTCGCGACCTCGGTCGAAAAGTTCAATCTGAATCAGTTTGGTGGTTCGTTGGGTGGCCCCATCAAGAAGGACAAGACGTTCTTCTTTCTGGATTATCAGGCGAAGATGCAGCGCCACGGAATCCCGTTCACCGGTCTTGTTCCCACTACCGACATGACCACGCCGGATGGCAATGGTAATTATGACTACAGCGGCAACCTGGGTGGAATCCAGCTCAACAACCCCTTCGCAGGCGGCCCCTTCCAGTGTCTGCCCGGCACCAAAACCCCCGAGCCAGTGAATCCGGCCGATGGAACTCAGCCTGCTGGTCAGGCTTGCAACGAAATTCCAGCTGCGCTGGTGGACCCGATCGGGGCCAAGGTAGTTCAGCTTTATCCTGCGCCCAATGCCAACGCTGCGGGCTATAACTACGTGAATGAGCCGGTGAGGAAATTGAACGAAGGCACGTTTGACGTTCGTCTCGATCACAACTTTTCCGGCAAGGATTCAGTGTTTGCTCGTTTCAGCTACGATCAAGCAACCAACTTTGTCCCCGGCGGCGCTCCTGGATGGGCCGAAACCAATGCTTTTGGCAGCAACCAGTTTATTGACAACCATGGCCGCAACGCAGTTGTTTCGGAGCAGCACGTCTTTTCAGGCAACATGATCAACCAGTTCACAGCAGGCTTCAGCCGGATTTTTAACCACATCCTCTCCTTCCGGCCGGGTTCCTGCGAGGCGGCGATCATCGGCATTCCCGGTGCCGATCTGGGCGCGGGTTGCGACTCTATCACCGGCTACCCCGCCAGCCTGAACCAATCCACCAAGGATTGCGAAAGTTGCGGCATGACATCGTTCCTGATGTCCAGTTACATGTCCCTGGGCGATCGTGGCTACGCGCCTTATCAAGGCGGCACCAACGTTTATTCTGTTGGCGATGTGCTCGATCTCATTCGCGGGAAACACAACATCCGGTTCGGCGCAACCTATCGCGCCAACGAAATGAACATCAGGAACAACGCATTTCAAGATGGGTTTGCCGTGGAAGATGGTTTAGCGACCGGCGACGATGTTGCGGACGTTCTCTTGGGTAGCTTTGGCGTGTTCGCGGCTCACGATCAGACTTTCCTGGGTGCGACGGTCGGCCGCCGCTATAAACTGGTCCGACCCTTTGTACAGGACGACTGGCGAGTCACCAACAATCTGACGGTAAATCTCGGATTGGCTTGGGCTCTGGTGAGTCCCGAATCGGAGATCGAAAACCGGCAATCAAATTTCGATATTCCGACCCTCAAGTGGTACGTCCCGAAGGGCAGCCCCGGCCTCACTGGCTGTACGACCTGCGTCACCACCGATGGCCATGCAGGCATTCAATTTGACAAGACGGCCTTCGAGCCGCGCATCGGACTCTCGTGGAAGCCGATGGGCAGCGATAAAACGGCCATTCGCGCCGGATATGCCATCTTCCACGATTCCGCCTGGAATCAAGGCGGGCAGGGCCTGTGGCAGAACCCGCCTTACTACGCGGAAGTCGATCCGCCAACGTTCTTGTTCGGTTACGGCAGCACCGCAGGGGCGCTGGGCGGCGGCTTCCTGCTCGATCCCAGCACTCCTTCCACCACTCCCGTTGCCGGGGGGGCTGTCTACAACGCGCCTGTAAATCCTTCCTCATACACTGGAACGATTCAGTCGCAGAACCGCAACTTTAAGCAGGGTATGGTTGAGCAGTACAACCTGAATGTCGAACGTCAGTTGCCGGGAAATATAGTCCTCACGGCAGGCTATGTTGGTTCGAAGAGCACACACATCCTGGTAAGCCAGGCGAACGAGAATCTCAACCAGCCCGGCGCTTGTCCTGGTGAGCCTGGCGCAGTCGCGGGCTACACGCTGGGCTGCGGGCTCGGAGATTTTCCTTACGCAGCAGCCTTCCAGAGTGTCGACAGCAACAATAGCGTCGGGACGGCCCGCTACGACGGCCTGCTGGTGAAGGCCGAGACCAAGAGCGCCCGCCACGGCATCTACGCTCTGTTCGGCTACACGTG
>JBEKWZ010000488.1:0-3963 GCA_049512555.1 Candidatus Sulfotelmatobacter sp.
TTTCCGGAAAGCGCGGCCCAGACAGCGGCTGCCGGTTCGCTCGGCGATATGCCGCTGTTGGTGATCTCCCATGATCCCAACAGACGACTGGGCATCTTCCCGGTGAGCATCGCCATACCGGCCAACGAAGCGTGGGAAAAAATGCAGGAGGAATTGGTGCACCTCTCGACTCAAGGGACGCAGGTCGTTGCCACCGGCAGTTCGCACGACGTTCCAATCGATCGGCCGGACGTGGTGATTGAAGGCGTACGGAGCGTGGTGGAACAGGCGCGCAGTCTGCGCCGCCATCCAAGTCGAACTGACTGACAGACTCTGACCCGATTGCTGACTCTCCCGTTGCAAACCTGCTAACCTTTTTCTCTCATCCACAATTCCGCGCGCGAACGAAGTTTTGCGCCGCGCCTCAGGAGCGCCGATGAACGCAACGAATCGGACGGCATTTGTCCCGATTACTCTTTCCTTATTGTGCGTGATGGTCCTGCCGATTTTCTCGAACGCGCAAGATGTAGCGCCCGCCATAACCCCGCAGACTCCAGCCCATCGTCCGCGGATTGGCTTGGCTCTTAGCGGTGGGGGCGCGCTCGGCTTGGCCGAAATCGGAGTGATCCAGTGGATGGAAGAGAACCACATTCCGGTGGACCGCATCGCTGGAACCAGCATGGGCAGCATCATTGGCGCCATGTATGCCACGGGCATGTCACCGGAGGAGATCGAGAAGTTTGCCGAGAACCTGGACTGGGACGCGGCTTTCCTTCCCGAGCCAACTTATTCCCAGCTCTCTTATCGTCGGAAACAGGACCGACGCGATTTTCTGATCGACGCTCCTCTCGGCTTAAAGCATGGTCTGAACGGTCCTAACGGTTTCAACCCCGGGCAGGGTGTGGGACTGTTGCTGGATCGCATGGCGTTCCCGGAATCCGGCGTCGCCAGCTTCGACGATCTGCCCATTCCGTTCCGCTGCGTAGCCACCGACATGCTGAGCGGGGAAGGGGTGGTGCTGCGCGACGGTTCGTTGTCGCAGGCCGTGCGCGCTTCCGCGGCAATCCCCGGCGTGTTTACTCCAGTAGAGCTCGATGGCCGTGTGTTGGCGGACGGCGGGATGGTGCAGAACATTCCGGTGGAAACTGTGCTGAGCATGGATGCGGATGCCGTGGTCGCGGTGGAACTGCGTTTGCCTCCAGCCGACCGGGCTCAACTGGACAGCCTCGCGGGCGTGCTCAGCCGCGCCGTCGACGTGATGATCACGCAGAACGAGCACCGCTCCCTGAAACTGGCCAACGCAACAGTGAGCGTGGATATGAGAGGATTCTCGGCGAGTGATTATTCGCACGTCAAAGAACTTATTAAACTCGGGTACAAGGCCGCTGCAAACCAGTCGGCCGCGCTTCTGCCCTACGCGATCCAGGATTCTGCGGAGTGGCAGGAGTATCAGGAGGCCCGTGCGGCGCGCAAACGTAAGGCGCCGGAAAAGGTGGAAGCCATCGTGGTCGCCGGGGCCGATTCCGACACCAACACCCGGTTGCAACACAAACTGAGCAGGGCGCTGCGAGGACCGCTTGATCTCTCCAAGGTTGACACCCAACTAACCCGCCTCGCCGGCGTGGGCCAGTTCGATCGGCTAGGCTACGAGGGATTTACGCAGAATGGAGTTCCGACTTTGCGCGTGACGACGCACGAAAAGTCCTACGGCCCGCCGTTCGTCGACCTCGCTGTCAACGTGGACGGTTCCGGCGTGGCGGCGTTCGATTTTTCCGCTGGTGCACGCGTGACATTTATGGATGTTGCTCACGGCGGCGGCGAGTGGCGCAACGATCTGCTGTTCGGTTCCAGCAATCTGGCGGCCAGCGAGTTCTATCAGCCTTTGGGAGAGACGCCATTTTTTGTGGCTCCTTATATTTTCGCGTCCAAGCTTGCGCGAAATTCGTTTACAGGATTAACCCGGGTCGCGGTTTTCGGCGACGAGCGCGCTGGAGGTGGTTTCGACATCGGCTACAACTCCGGCCGGCGCAGCGAATTCCGTGTTGGCTATGAGCTCTTCGATGGCAAGCTGAGTCCGCTGATCGGAGCCGCAGGCCTGCCCATCGTCAACGGCAGCACCGGAGAATTTCGAGCGCGTTATGTCTGGGACGGACAGGATAGTCCGGCGGTTCCCAGCCGCGGCAGCCGCATCGTCGCGACCCTGTCGCGCGTGCTGCAGAGTCCGGGGCAGGCGCATCCCATTGGGCAACTCGATTTGGAGACTACTAATTTTGTCCCTATCGGGCCGAAGACTTCACTCGTCTTCAATGTCTCGGGCGGCACGACGTTTCGCGGGTCCGCCGGGCCGTTTCAGGTTTTTGCGCTCGGCGGACCCTTCCGGTTGGGGGCGTATCTTCCGCAGGAGTTTCTCGGAAACCACTACGCCTACTCGTCACTCGGGTTCCGGCGCGAACTTTACCGCTTGCCCCAACTGGTGGGAGGAAGGATTTACTGGGGTGGATGGTACGAGGCCGGCACGGCTTTCGGCACGGCGGCGCTTGATCCCGGACCGATCGCGGTGCGGGGCACATTCAATCTCGGAGTAATCGCCGACACCATCGTCGGCCCCGTTGGCCTGGCGGGCAGCGTGAGTCCGACCGGCCAGAGCCGGGTGAACTTCTCCATCGGAAGGGTGTTCTGAGATGAACGCCGGTTGATATACTTCGCCCCTGAGTTGTCTCGAGCGAAATTGTTCGGAGGAAAACTGGTGCGCTCACCCATTCTGCGTTTTATTTTGCCGGTACTGATTTCGATTTCCGCCGTCGCACAACAGACAGCGCAGTCGCAGCAGCCCTCGAAGCCGCTGTTCAAGCTCGATGAAGTCATGGTTCCGGTGCGCGACGGCGTTCATCTGCAGACCGTCATTCTTACCCCTTTAGACCAGACAGGCCCCTTGCCCATACTGTTTCGGCGCACTCCATACGGCGTTCCCGAGAAGCCGCCCGAGCAAATTCCGCCCTACATGAAGGAACTCGCCCAGGACGGTTACATCTTCGTGATCCAAAACCTGCGCGGACGATTTAAATCTGAGGGCGTGTTCAACCTTTCTTCGTGGGTCGACTTAAAAGATCCGAAAGCCACCAACGAGACTACGGATGCTTACGATTCGATCGAGTGGCTGGTGAAAAACGTTTCCAATAACAACGGGAAAGTCGGAATTTTCGGTGTTTCCTATGATGGGCTGACGTCCGCGCTGACCCTGCTTCATCCTCACCCGGCGCTCAAGGCGATCAGCGAGCAGGCCTCGCCCGTCGATCAATGGATGAACGACGATGACCATCGCTTCGGCGCGCTGCGCGAAAGCTACGACTTTGAATACGCCGTCATGGAGCAGTCCGACAAAAACCAGAACGCGCATTTCAATTTCGAGACCTACGACACGTATGATTGGTATCTCGATCTGGGACCGCTCTCCAATATCAACGCGAAATATCTGCACGGATCGATTCCTTACTGGAATTCCACCGTCGAGCATCCTGACTACGACGAGTTCTGGAAAAAAGAAGCCTGGGTGAGCCAGCTTCATTCTTCGACCGTGCCCAACCTGAATGTTGCGGGATTCTGGGATCAGGAAGATCCGTGGGGGCCGTGGCAAATTTTTCGCCACGCGGAAGAGAACGATCCGCAGCATACGAATTTTATGGTGGCCGGGCCCTGGTATCACGGGGAGTGGTGGAGTCTGAAGGGCGACGGCATCGGCATCATCCCGTTCGGCGGACACGAAACTGCGCGCGAGTTTCGCGAAAATATCGAAGCGCCGTTCTTTCGTTATTACCTTCATGGCCAGGGCGAGAAGCCGGCGTGGCAGGCCAGCACTTTTCAGAGCGGATCGAACACCTGGCACACTTACGCTGCGTGGCCTCCGCCGGGAACGAAGCCGACAAAGCTATATCTTCACGCTGATGGAACTCTCTCATTCTCTGCGCCAGGCGCGGCGAAGGCCGG
>JBEKWZ010000489.1:0-3957 GCA_049512555.1 Candidatus Sulfotelmatobacter sp.
TCGAAGACCTACACTCTCAGCGGCAAGCCCGACCTTCGCATCGAAACTTCCGACGCCAACATCCGCGTCACCACCTGGGACCAGAACACCATCGAAGCCAAGGTGATCACGTCGCATTACAAGATCGGCGAAGGCGGCATCCGCGTCGAAGAACATCAGTCGGGCGATTCCGTCGAAATCAACGTGCGCTTCCCGCACAACCTGAGCATTGGATTCATGCACGTCGACTGGAGCCATAAGGTCGACATCATCATCCAGATGCCGCGCGAGGGCAAAGTCAACCTGCAAACCGGCGACGGCAAAATCGAACTCGCCGGACTCAAAGGCGAGATGGAACTGCACAGCGGCGACGGCCACTTGACCCTCGAAGCCATCGACGGCAAGCTCCACGCCTCCACCGGCGACGGGCACATCAACGCCCAGGGCCGCTTCGACGATCTCGAACTCAAGACCGGTGACGGCCGCGTGGAAGTGCGCGCCGCCGCCGGATCTACCCTGGCCACAGGCTGGCGCCTCGAAACCGGCGATGGCAGCGTTTCCCTCGAAGTCCCCGGCGAACTCGCCGCCGACGTCGACCTGCACACCAGCGACGGCCACATCGATCTCGACATGCCCATCACCACCGAAGGCAAAATTCGCGAAGGCGAAATCCACGGCAAACTCAACGGCGGCGGCAGCCTGCTGACCATCCACACCGGAGACGGCTCCATCCACCTGCGCAAGGGCTAGATCTTGGCGCGGTTTCTTCGCTATGGCGTCATCCCGGCCGGAGCCGCTCTTCAGGCGAGGGGGGATCTCCCGCGCAGATCGGCCGAACGTGTGGTCAAAGCAGCTGTCTGACACCCATGGTATAATGTCTGACATCATGGCTTCGCAGCGCATTACCGTCCGCGTCCCCAAAACCCTTGGGACTTTGCTGCGCCATCGCTCCCGCGCCAAAGGTCAGACCCCATCCGACCTCGTGCGCCTTGCGCTGGAGACGTACCTCGGCCGCGAACGCGCCGCGCGTTCGGCCTACGAACTGGCGGAAGAGGCAGGATTGATTGGCTGCGTAGGACGTGCCCCGAAAGACCTCAGCAGCAATCGCCGGCACTTTGAAGGCTTCGGGAAGAGGAAATGAAGCGGGCTCTGGTCGACACCGGACCGCTGGTCGCCATTCTTTCCCGCGCAGACGAGCACCACGCGGCTTGCGTCACCGCGCTGCGCGACCTGCCGGGCCCGCTTCTTTCCTGCTGGCCTGTCATCACCGAAGCGGCTTGGCTCCTGCGAAAATCTCCGCGAGCAGTTCAGCAACTCTTGCGCAGCATCAATGGCAGCTTCCTTGAATTGCTGCCCCTGGCGGGCGCCGAGGCAGAATCCATCGCAGCCCTCATGAAGCGCTACGAAGATATCCACCCTCAGTTGGCAGACGTAGCCCTGGTCTATCTCGCCGGCCGCGAAAAAATCGAGACCATTTTCACGCTGGACCAGCGCGATTTCTCCATCTATCGATCCGGACGCGGAACCACTTTCAGCCTCGTTCCAGAACTGGAATAGAGTAGCGGCTACGCGCTCGTCCCGTCCCCAAACAAAATCATCCGCATCGAGATGCTGCCAAAATCGAATCCTTCGTACGGATACGACACCACATCCTGCCCATCCGTCGCACCCATGCAATACAGCAGCGGCAAGTAATGCTCGACCGTCGGATGCGCTGTCGCCAGCAGGGCTTCGCCCCATTTCTGGGGCGCGGCCAGCGAGTCCGCATCATGCGCGTCGACCGCCTGCTTCACGCGGGCGTCAAATTCCACCGCCCAGTCGTACGCTCCATGCGGCTCATCCCAAGCGATGCGACCCAGGTTATGCACAATGTTGCCGCTGCCTACAATCAGCACTCCCCGCTTGCGCAGCGAACGTATCTCCCGCCCCAGTTCAAGATGCTCTTTGAAGCTGCGCTGCTCGCTGAGACTCACCTGAAACGCTGGCACGTCCGCCTCCGGATACAGATGCCGCAACACGCTCCACGAGCCGTGATCCAGCCCCCACTCCTGATCGGGGGCAATTTCCGGCACGATCTCAGGATCGCTGGCCAGCTCCTTCGCTTCTTCAGGAGCTCCAGGCGCAGGGTACTGCACTTCATACAAAGGCCGCGGAAATCCGTAAAAATCGTGGATCGTCTTCGGATGCGCTGAAGCCATCACCCGCGACCCTGGCGTCACCCAATGCGCCGACACCACGCACACCGCCTTCGGCCTCGGCAGCCGCGTGCTCAGCCCACTCAGCGCCTCGGTATAGGCATTGTGCTCAATGGCGTTCATCGGCGACCCATGCCCGACGAACAGCAGCGGCATTTTCTCCAACGATTCCATATCAATTATGTGATTATCGGAACAGGAAAACGATTCGCCGCCAGAGCAGGACGCTCCTCGGTGTTACTCCAACTCACCCTTATCGGGGTTGTAGTAATACCGGAACCGCAGCTCGAGATATGGTCCCTTGAATTCTCTGGGTAACGGCGGAAATGGATCCGACCCCGTGATGCTGCCCCATGCTGGACGGTCCAGCGCCACGTCACCAGAAGATGCTCTCAGCGTCAATCCCTGCACATGTCCGTCCGGCATAATGGCAAAATCCAATGCCAGCTTCCCCTTCTTCATCTCGGCCGACTCAGGAATCAGCTCGTACCAGTGCTCCCGAACCTCCTGCAAAACGCGCTGCAGATACGGGGCGAAGTCGACGCCCTGAGTGTCGCTGAGAATCTCAAGGTTGCCATACTGCCGGCCATGCGACGGGCTGTTCAGGCCAAATCCGCCTTCCTGTCCGCCTCCGGCGCGGTTGGCCGCCGCCCCCTGGGTAGCCTCCTGAATCGCTTGCCCCGGAGTCATCGCCGTGTACTTACTAAACGAATTGTTGGGATGAGTGGGCGCCTGTAACTGTGCCGTCTGGTCGGTCTGGAACTGCGGACGCGTCGTCGGTTGTTGCTGCGGCGCCGGTTGCTGGTTCTGCGATAAAGCCTGCGGCGCCGGCTGTGGCGCGCGCGGACCCGTCATCCCCGGAGCCCCCGGAGGCGGTGTCGCCAGAACCTTCTTCAACTCCTTCGGATCAAGCTGCGGGTGCCGCGACATCGCAATCCGGTCTCTATCCGACGCAATGTTGGTGTTCGGCTTCCGCGTCACCTTCTGCGCGTCCGGCGGAAGCGCCAGGTAGGTAAAATTCTTATCTTTGGTCGCGTCCACCGGCACCACCACCACGTGGTGCCACACATTTTTCTCGATCCAATTGAAGTTCCACAGCGCAATGAACACCACCAGGTGGACGATAATTGAGATCCACGCCGCTTCCCGCTTGCGCGATCTCTGCAGATCGTCCTGCAACTGGATCAGCAAGTGGGGAACATGCGCATCCAGATCGCGGTACGCCTCTTCCCAGTCTTGCGTATCGTAGAGCCCCAGTTGCTCCGGTTGCGGCTTCTCGGGAGCGACCGGATCCTGGAATGGAATTTGCGTAATCGGCATGCGCTGGGCTTAGTTATCGATGCTTTGGACTATAGACGCGTCGCTGCAAAGCTTAGATGCATCCGCCTGTCGTTAAGAAGTAAGTAAAGAAGCACGCTTGACAAGACGTAAGTTAGACTCCGAATGCACCCGCGCCGTTGCATCCGGCCTTCATGGAAGTAATGCAGCGCGCGCGCTCTACAACCAACTTCTCTCTATTTTCGCATCTTTGCCGTCTTCTGCCCATCCACAAATTGCCGCCGACTTAGCTGTGTAAACATATGTAAATGCAGATCATTTCCCAAGACACGGAGGGTGCCCCATTCTAACGTCGCGCCCTTTGCGACGTTAGAGTGGGGATTTTGAACTTTGGCAACCGGTCCACCACAGGATTTTCGAGAAGCAGCCATTCTTCTAATGTAAAGCGATTTCAAAAGTCACTCGGCTGCACTTCGGTCACTCAAGCATGCTCAGTGCTTGGTCT
>JBEKWZ010000490.1:0-3956 GCA_049512555.1 Candidatus Sulfotelmatobacter sp.
ACATCAACCAGCCGCCCGTGGGCTCGGGGTGGGGGAGTGGTCCCGGCGGCGAACTCACTCTCTGCCTGCAGAGCGCGCCGGCCTATGACAACTGTGTAGTCGATAACAACAATGGCGAGCAGACGAATCAGCCCTTTTACTCGCAGTTCCCCTATCTGGCCAACATCTTCCAGATGGGCAACGTCTACAGGTCCAACTACAATGCATTGCAAGTCACGCTGAATGCACGCAACTACCACGGCCTCAGCATGGTTGCCGGATACACCTATTCGCATGCGCTGGACGATGTGGGCGCGAACTGGGACTTCGGCTACGGGTCGGGCCTGCCCCAGAACGCGCATAACCCCGGGGCCGAGTATGCCAACAGCGATTTCGACATGCGCCACCGGCTGACCATCTCGCTCACTTACGCCATTCCTGGACCCAAGGGATACGGGCAGATGGCCGAGGGCTGGGAGATCAATACCATCACCACGCTCGAGACTCCGCAGTACTGGGGCCCGATGGACGAGGGAACCGACGCGGCAGGCGTTGGCCCGTTGCCGGTCAGTCCGCCCGCCAACACGCCGATTCGCTGGAGTTTCTACGGCAAGACCTCGGACTTCAAATCACAGAAAGGCGTGGGGATTCCGTATTTCCCAGGTGCCTCGAATGCTGCCTGCGAGGCGCAGGCGGTGGCAGTGGATGGCGCACCAGTCGGCGCGTCGAACGCGTCACTGAACCAGTTCGGCTGCTACGCTAACGGCAATTCCGTCATGCTGCCGCCGCCGCTCGGTCAGTTCGGAAACATGAGCAGGAACATGTTCCAGGACACCGGTTTCAAAAACTTCGATTTCTCGGTAGGCAAGAGTTTTCATTTTGGAGAAGCCATGCGCGTGCAGTTCCGCGCCGAGTTCTTTAACATTTTCAATCACCCGAACTTCGCCAATCCGTACGGCGGGCAAAACGGGTTCGGTCTGAACGATCCGTCGGTACAGCCGTTCGGCTGCGGTTGCGCAACGCCGGACATCGCGGCCGCGAACCCGGCAATCGGCTCCGGGGGCCCAAGATCGATTCAGCTGGGAGCGAAGTTCGTTTTCTGAGGCCTGGCATTTTCTGATGACTAGCAAGAGGCTTTGAAAGGCCGCGGCTTTAAGCCGCGCCAGGAGGGGTAGTAGTTCAGTTTGAAGTCTGTCATTCCGAAGCGCGTTTTTATCGCGCGAGGAATCCGATGTTTTCCCCGCGAACAACAGGTTCCTCACCGGGCTTTCAGCCCGATTCGGAATGACAAGGTGAACTTTGCTCAAATTGACCCACTACACCAGGAAGTCACAGGTTGCCTTGGGGCTTTGACCTTGAGGGCCGCTCGCGGTCCTTCATCTCACCGCCGTCACGTAAACGAAACAGGACTCAGACATGCTCAAAGGAAGCCGACTCGCTCGCATAGCAGCTGTGTTTGCCGCTCTGGCACTTACATGCCCGGCCCAGGAGCAACCCGGCCCCCGCCGCGAGCGCACAATCGACGAAGTCAAAACCGAAGCGATTCGCCGCGCCGAAGTTGGACAGTATCCCCTGATCGGTCTCGATCCCGCCGACGTCAAAGAAGCTTTCGAGAACATTCGCACCGCGGACAAAGACGAGTGGGCCGCTGGTTTCATGCACCTCGCCGATCGATACTTCAACGAGGCGAAATCACTGGAGAAAACCGATCCGGCGAAAGCCAACGCCGACTACATCCGCGCCTGGCGCCTCTATTCCTTCGGACGCTGGCCGATTCCGGCTTCTCCCGGCAAGCAGCGCTCTTATGAAAAAGCCATCGAAGCATTTCTCGCGCACGCGAAGTTTTTCGATCCGCCGCTCGAAGTTGTGCGCATTCCGTTTGAGGGCAAAGAGATCATCGGCTACCTCCGCCTGCCGAAAAATGCGAATGGTCCCGTGCCGCTGGTTATCGCCGTCAACGGCCTCGACAGCCGCAAAGAAGATTTGACCGAGAGCTTCAGCGCGATTCTCCCCTTCGGCATCGGATATCTCGCGGTCGATGGGCCCGGCACTGGCCAGGCTCCCATCAAGGTGAGCGAAACGTCAGAGCGCATGCTTTCGAAAGTCCTTGACTACGCGCAGTCCCGCCCCGAGATCGACAAGAACCGCATCGCTCTGCACGGCGTGAGTTGGGGAGCATACTGGGCGACGAAAATGGCGATCGTCGAGCGCGCCCGCCTGCGCGGCTGCAGCGCGCAGTCGCCGCCCGTCGACAGATTTTTCCAGAAAGATTTCTTAATGAACTCGCTGCTGGGCAACCGCGAATATCTTTTCGATCAGGTGCCGGCGCTGATGAACATTCTCGAAGGCGTGCACTCGCTCGACGAAATGGGCGAGTACCTGCCGAAGATGTCGCTGGTGCATCAGGGACTGCTGGGCAAGCCGATGGCTCCCATGCTAATCCTCGCGGGGGTGCTCGATACGCAGGTTCCCATCGAGGACGAATACTTGCTGCTGAACCAAGGCGACGTTCCTAAAGAAGCCTGGATCAACCCGCGCGGTGGCCATCTCGGCCGGCAAGTCGGTGTCTGGCCCGATCCCAGGATATTCAAGGAAGTCATTATTCCCTGGCTGGTGAAAACCCTGCAGGCGCCGAACTAGGTCGACCAGGTTGTGAAGACCGGGCCGGTCGCGAAGCTCACTTTGCGCCGGCCAGAAGCGCTTCGGCTACGATCTTCTTGGTCTGCTCGTCGAGTTTCGAACCATCCAGTTTCGAACCATCCAGTTTCAAACCATCGGGCGGCGAACTCGCTCCCCTCACGTTGAGTTCAGTGGACAGCCGCTTGTCTTTGATTCCGATATAGACGGCGTTGTAGGCCGAATCTCCCAGATTTTCTACGGTGTGCTTGAAAGGTGGAAACCAGCGCGGATCGCCCGGCTTGGCATGCACTTCCTGGACTTTTCCATTTTCATCGGTGAAGCGCAGATGTCCGGCCGTGAGAACGACCACCACGCCGCCCATATGCGCGTGCAGAGCCGACTTCTCGTGCGGCCCATAGTGCACGTTCACGACCTGCACATACTCGTTTTCAAAAGCCAGCTTGTAGTGCGTGGGCTCAACTTTCAGCGGATCCTGCGCGACGGCAACGGTGCAGAGAAGAAAGCTCAACCACGCACAGCAAAACAGTCGATTTTGCCAAATTTTCATGGGATGAACGGCCTCGGAGGTTTGGGTAAGGTTTCTTCAAGCTAATGGTGCGACCGAGCAACTGTCAATCCTCGAACCGAGGGGTTGGACCAAGCTGGTAAGGGAGCGGTCTGCGGGATCGTGGGTTCGGGTTCGCAGGTTCGGAGCGTTTGTGCCGGGTTGGATATTCGCTACTCATATTCACACTCCCAGACATATTTTGTGCAAAGGGCTGCACTGTCTGTTAGCATGCTGGTCATTAGAGCCCGTATCCTCTGCATACTGAGAGGATTGAGCGTCCGCCGATGGCCCTCGAACTGCACGTAAGAGCACAGCGAAGTGTCTTTCGGTCCAGAGCCCAGGAAACCGGACGGCAAAGGTAGGTAGAAGTTGGAGAATCAACCGGAAGCGGGAGGAGTTGCGCCGAGCCAAGTTCCGCTGAGCGAGGTTCAGTTGGTCATCCGGCGTCGCCGGACGAGCCGCCATCGCCGCAATCGCAAGGTTCGACGTGTCCTGCTGGTTGTTTTCTGTGTCGGGCTAGCCATTGGATTCGCCTTCGTCGCGCCTCAGTTCCTGTCTCGGTCCCACGCTTCCAGTTCTCTCAAGGTCGATCGCCAGTCCCTCGAAGCCAGCCGTGATCTGCTCCTGCGTGTCCAGGAGGAGTCGCTGCGCCAAATGGAGAAGCGCCCGGTCTACCCCTATTCGGTAGTGTCGGGCGGAGTGCGCGATGCGCGCGAATTGAAGTGGGCGGCCGAGCATGATCCGGTGGTCGCAGCCCACTACCGGGGATTCGATTTCGACCACGCCCGAG
>JBEKWZ010000491.1:0-3952 GCA_049512555.1 Candidatus Sulfotelmatobacter sp.
AACCAGGTCGTCGTGCCCCGCGACACCGCTCGCGTCCACCGGCAAAGATACATCGAGTTCCGTGATGTGAACCTGAACTCCCAGCCCGTTCAGGCGCGCTATATTAGCGGCAATCGGCACCGTGTCGAGGTCGAGCCCCGAAATGTGCATCTGAAGCCCGACTCCATCGATGGGGACGCCCCGGCGTTTGAAATCTTTCACCATGGCATAGACCGCATCCGATTTACGGTTGAGCCCTTCGCCCTCGGCCTCGTTGTAGAAAAGCAGAGCCTGCGGGTCGGCTTCGTGCGCCCAGCGAAAAGCCTGCTCGATGTACGCACTTCCTTTGCCAGAAAATCCGATGCCGGGCTGATTGTTCCACGGAGAGTCTTTGAACCGTCCGTTCTCGTCCATCGCTTCATTCACTACGTCCCACGCGAACACCAGACCGGCGTAGTGTTTCATCACCGTGGTGATGTGCTCCTGCAGCAAACCAGACGTCTGCGCGGGCGTGAAATGGCCTTGCGCGAGCCATCCCGGATTGTTGTGATCCCAGACGAGACAGTGTCCGCGAACCTTCATGCCATGAGCCTGCGCGAAGCGGACGACTTCATCCCCTTCGCGAAAGTCGAAGCTGCCCTCCTCGCGGCGCACGGTCCACCACTTCATCACGTCCTCGGCCTCGACCATATTGAATTCGCGTGCCAGGGTGGCCGAATAGGCGGCCTCGGAAAGCATGGACGGACGAACTGCCGCACTCACCAGCAGGTGGGCTTCGTCGGCCGCCTGCCGCAAGGTTCCCGACGGCGCGACCGGGCGCGCGATCAAAAACAAGATCAGGACTGGAAATTGAAGAAACACGCTTCGCATGGTTTACGCCGATGCCAGTTCGACTGATCGTCTTATCAATTAATGGTCCTATCAATTAGTCGTCCCTATCAATTAACTCGAGGCAGGAAGCGCTGTAAAGGACATCCGTCACAGTGAGGCTGTGATTTTCGACAATAATTCTTACCCACCCCCACGATCAGCCCGTGCATCTCGTTGTAGATCTGCACCAACGGCGTGCGCGCAGCCGTGCTCATGGCTGAGGGCAGGTGAGCCGCGCCAAGGATGCCCGGGGCACGCTCCACCTTACTGTCAGCGGGCTTTCCGGGCTCGCCAGCCGTCGGCGACAGAGCCTTCTCGAACAATTCCCGCATCTCCTCATACTCCGTTTTTTCTGCCACGATCCCGTGTCGACCGAGAATGCGGCGCGTGTAAGCATCCACGACGAAAACGGGATGATTCCCCGCATAGAGAAGAATCGAGTCCGCGGTCTCCGGGCCTACGCCATTCAACTCGAGCAACTCTTCCCGCAGCTTGTCAGTTGGTTGAGCGAAAAGTCGATCCAGCGAGCCGCCGTACATTTTGTCGAGGAATGCAACGAACGTTTTCAGCCGCTTGGCCTTTTGGCGGAAGTAGCCCGAAGGCCGGATCAGGCGCTCGAGTCGAGCCAGCGGCACTCGCCTGATTCCTTCCACGCTCAGCAATTGCGCAGTACGCAAATTCGCCAACGCCTTTTCCACGTTGGTCCAAGCTGTGTTCTGCGTCAGGTACGCTCCCACGATCACTTCGAAGCAAGTTTCGGCGGGCCACCAATGCTGCGCTCCCCACGCCACAGACAGCGCGCGATAGTACGCGCGAATCTCTTTCTCTTTCCTGTTCTCTTTCTCGTTCTCTTTCTCGTTTTCCCGGCGCGGCGACAAGGCAGGACTCCCTCGCTTCCGAGTCTAATCGAGCGTACCCGCCAGTGCTCACGTGACTCCCGAGCGGAGGGAGGCTTACTGAAGTGCATGTACCTGGGCCGGCAGGCTGTTCTCCGGCAAGCCAAAAAACGGCATTTGGCGTGGAGTTCAGCGTTCAAGTGCTTGTCTGCGCATGAGAAACCCTTCAGGTGCAAGTACCAAAGTAAGTGGTACCGTAACGCACTTGCGTTGACAATTTATGTCAACGCGAATGGGCTGCGTCTCTCCCAATACTGGGCGGCCCTTTGCGCCATGCCCGCACGAGTGCGAGGCGTCGTTCCTACTTGAATAGGAGAGCTGCGTATGTCTCAACGGCTGGGTGACCTTCTCGTCAAAGAGAAGATCATTACCCCAGAGCAGTTGGAACAAGCGAATAAGGTTCAGAAGGAGCAGAGCTGCCGCCTGGGGTCCGCCCTGGTGAAGCTCGGCTTCCTGACGGACGAGGATGTCACCAATTTCCTCTCCCGTCAGTACGGCGTACCCGCCATCAATCTTTCTTATTTTGAAATTGATCCTGCTGTCGTTAAGCTCATCCCCTTCGAGACCGCCAAGCGCTACCAGATCCTGCCTTTGAGCCGAGTGGGCGCATCCCTCACCATCGCGATGGTCGATCCCACCAACGTGTTCGCGATGGACGACATCAAGTTCATGACCGGCTTCAACATCGAGCCGGTCGTCGCTTCGGAAAGCTCCATCCTCTCGGGGATTGAGAAGGCCTACGGTGGCACCAAAGAAGAAGACCTTGAAGCCGTAATGCAGTCGATGTCGGAAATGAGCGACGAAGACGTCGAACTGAACGATCAAAAAGAACAGGAACTTGGCCTTTCTGAGTTGGAGAAAGCAGCTGACGAAGCTCCAGTCGTTAAGCTGGTCAACGTCGTGCTCGGCGACGCGGTCAAGCGGGGCGCCAGCGATATTCACATCGAGCCTTACGAAAAAGAATTCCGCGTCCGCTTCCGTATTGACGGAGTGCTGCAGTCGATCATGTCGCCGCCGTTGAAATTGAAAGACGCCATTACCTCCCGCCTGAAGATCATGTCGAAGCTCGACATCAGCGAGAAGCGCCTGCCGCAAGACGGCCGCATCATGCTGAAGATGAACATCGGCGGGCGCAAGAAGCAGCTCGATTTCCGCGTCAGTACGCTGCCCACGTTGTGGGGCGAAAAAATCGTGCTCCGGTTGCTCGACAAAGAGAACCTGCGTCTCGACATGACCAAGCTCGGCTTCGAGGCCGAGTCACTGGTGAAATTTGAAAAAGCCATTCTGAAGCCTTACGGCATGGTGCTGGTCACCGGACCCACGGGATCGGGCAAGACCAACACACTGTATTCCGCAATTTCCCGCTTGAACCAGCCCGACACCAACATCATGACCGCTGAAGATCCGGTCGAGTTTCAGTTAGCTGGGGTTAACCAGGTGCAGATGAAAGAGCAGATCGGCCTGAACTTTGCCGCCGCTCTGCGCTCCTTCTTACGACAAGATCCCAACATCATTCTGGTCGGCGAAATCCGCGACTTTGAAACCGCAGAAATTGCCATCAAGGCCGCCCTCACCGGCCACCTTGTGCTTTCCACGCTCCACACCAACGGCGCCCCCGAAACCATTACCCGCCTTATGAACATGGGTATTG
This sequence comes from Candidatus Sulfotelmatobacter sp., assembly GCA_049512555.1. GTDB lineage: Bacteria > Acidobacteriota > Terriglobia > Terriglobales > Acidobacteriaceae > Sulfotelmatobacter. The sequence continues at coordinate 3,397 of JBEKWZ010000491.1, forward strand.
AACCGTTCCTGGTGGCGACCTCGGTCCATCTCATCTGCGCCCAGCGCCTGGTCCGGCGCATTTGCAAGGATTGCATCGAGCCCATGGACGTGCCGCCGCAAACCCTGGTCGAGGCCGGGTTTACGCCCGAAGAATCGAAGACGGTCAAGATTCAGAAAGGCAAAGGCTGTGGCGTCTGCAACAACACCGGCTACAAGGGCCGCTGCGGTCTATACGAAGTCATGGAGGTCGACGACGAGATCCGGGAACTGGTTCTGGTCGGCGCCTCGGCAGTCGAGTTGAAGAAGAAGGCGATCGAGCGCGGCATGATCACGCTGCGGCGCAGCGGGCTCATCAAGGTTGCTGCAGGCATGACCACGCTTGAGGAAGTGGCCCGCGAAACCATTCATTGATGCGAGCCGAACATGACTAGAACGAGCATTGATTCGAACGAAGTAAGGATTCGGAAGTAGAGAGGGAAAGGGAAGGAATTTTCTATGGGTTTGTCGTTAAGCGATCTGCTCAAGAGAATGCTGGAGATGAACGGCAGCGATCTGCACATCACCACCAATTCGCC
>JBEKWZ010000492.1:0-3949 GCA_049512555.1 Candidatus Sulfotelmatobacter sp.
AGCAAACGCCAGCACCACGGCAGCAGTCTTCGACACGAATTATTCCTCCCCGGCGGTTACGCCGGCAAAAAGTCCAATTTAATCAACGAAATCTGTTAGATGCAGTGTACTGGATGCCCAAGATGTCCCGGCTGACAAAATTTGTCCTGAACGCGCCGGTCTTGCGGACTTTGCCGATGGTGAAAATTTACCAGATTTTTACGGTTCCAAAACCATCGCTCCTGCGTCTATGTACTAGCATGCAAAAAATGGACACGAATTGGCAAATGGAGCCGCACCCGCAGGTGGCGGCTGCTTTCGAACCGTATAAGGAGTCGAAGTTGAAACTCAGTCTGGAAACACGCAATCGCGGCGACGTCTTTATTGTGCACTGCCAGGGCCGCATCGTCTATCGCGACGAAGCCGCCGTATTGGCGCGGGTGGTTGGCGAAGTTCTGCAGCAAGCGAAAAAGCTAGTGCTCGACCTGAGCGGGGTGACTTCCATCGACAGCGCCGGCATTGGCGAACTGGCCCTGCTGCAAACCTGTGCCCAGGGACGGAACGGGAACCTGAAGTGTGCGGGCGCGAGTCCGCTGGTCAGCGAGTTGCTGTCGCTGACGAATCTGGATTCGGTGCTGGAAATCTATCCCACCGTGGATGCGGCGCTGGAGTCGATTCGCGAAGAGCAGGTTGGCGAAGAGCAAGTCTGCGCCGACTGCTGAGGGCGCGCGGAATTCCACCTTCGAGGGGCAAGGACATGAGTTCGCCTTGCTCCCTTTCTTTTTCCAGTCTAATTTTCGCGCTGGAAGCGGTAGCGGCCTTTGCGCTCGAGGGCGACGGCTTCGGCCACTTTCAGAAATGCGCGGGCGGCGTGCGACAAGTTCGCGTCTTTGCGGTAGATGAGGCGCAGCTTTCGTTTCAACTGCAATTCCTTCACCGGGATTCCTACCAGCTCTCCTCTGGACAATTCGGTTTCGACGCTGATCTCGGGGACCAGCGCCACTCCATGTCCCATGGCAATGAATTGCTTGATGGCTTGCAGCGTGGGCAGTTCCAGGTCCATGTGCAGCGGGGTTTTGTGGGTCTTGAACAGCTGGATGACCTTCTCGCGATACGGTGATGGAACAATGTGCGCCACAAAAGATTCCGCGCCCAACTGCCGGATGCTGACCTGGCGCGCGGAGGCGAGCGGATGTTTGGGGGGAACCACGAGCACGAGTTCGTCGAGATACACGACCACCGAATGCAGGCTCGCTTCCTGGGGTTCGTAGGAGAGCACGCCGAATTCAGCGCTGTAGCGCAGGACATCGTCGGGGATGTGGCTGCCCAGTGCGCGTTCGACCATAATCTTGATCATGGGATGCAGGCGGCGGAACTCGGCCAACAGCGGCAGGAGGTAGAGCACGGTGAATTCGTTGGCCGCGATGACCAGCTTGCCTTTCTGCAGTTCGCGCAGTTCGGTCAGGGATTCGGCGGCTTCGGTGCGCAGGTTAATCAGCTTTTCGGCGTATTCGAGCAGAACTTTTCCGGCATCGGTGAGCACGCCTTCGCGGGACGAACGGTCGAACAGGGCTTCGCCGAGTTCGTCTTCGAGTTTGCGGATGGTCTGGCTGACCGCCGACTGGGTGCGGTAGAGTTTTTCGGCGGCGCGGGAGAAGCGGTGTTCGCGGGCCACGGCAAGAAAGACTTCGAGTTGGGAAAGCTCCACGAGTCAGGCCTCGTTTAATAAGTTCTCAATAATCTATTAGCAAAACTTATTATACAACTATTGCTAATGATTACTGAAGAATTATAAGTTTTGCTTCTATGGTTGCCTGACCGTACCATAGAAGGTTAGCTTGGTGTTGTAGGGAGATGCGTTTCTTGAGGAGATCATGACCGCAGAACGAGCCCACATCACGATTTTCGATACCACGCTTCGCGATGGCGAGCAGTCTCCGGGCTGCAGCATGAACCGGCCGGAAAAATTGCGCCTGGCTCATCAGCTCGATCGCCTGGGCGTGGACGTGATCGAGGCCGGGTTTCCCATCGCTTCGGACGGCGACTTCGAATCGGTGAAGGCGATTGCCGCGGCGGTTCGGCGTCCCATCATCGCGGGCTTGGCTCGCGCCTGCCGGCCTGACATTGAGCGCGCGTGGGAAGCTCTGCAGTATGCGGCGCGGCCGCGCATTCATGTGTTTCTCGCGACTTCTGACATTCATTTGCAATACAAGCTACGCATCACTCGCGACCAGTGCGTGGCGCAGGCGCGAGAGGCGATTCAATTCGCCAAATCGCTGTGCGGCGACGTGGAGTTTTCTCCCGAGGACGCGACTCGCACTGAACCCGATTTTCTGTGTCGCGTGCTGGAAGCGGTCGTCGAAGCCGGCGCAACCACGCTGAACATTCCCGACACCGTGGGCTATACCGTTCCGGCGGAGTTCGGAGACCTGATCACGACCATCCGGCAGCGCGTGAAGGGAATCGAGAATGTAACCATTTCCGCGCACTGCCACAACGATCTGGGCATGGCTGTGGCCAACGCACTGGCCGCCGTGGCTGCGGGAGCGCGACAGGTTGAATGCACGATCAATGGGATTGGAGAGCGGGCGGGCAATGCGTCGCTGGAAGAAGTTGTGATGGCGATGCGGGTGCGGCCGGATCGCTTTGCCTACGAAACGAGCGTGGTCGGCGACCAGATTTTCCCTTCCAGCCAGATGTTGAGCGAGATTACCGGCGTGCCCGTGCAGCCGAACAAAGCAATCACCGGGCGCAATGCATTCGCGCACGAGGCGGGCATTCACCAGGACGGCGTGCTGAAAAATCCGCTGACCTACGAAATCATGACGCCGCAGTCGGTGGGCGTGCCGGATTCGAAGCTGGTGCTGGGCAAGCATTCTGGGCGTCACGCGCTCAGCATCCGCTGCGAACAACTGGGCTACCAGTTCGACCGGCGTGCGCTCGACGACATTTACCGGCGCTTCGTGCGGCTGGCGGACAAGATCAAGAATGTGGAAGATCATCACCTGCTGGAACTGATTCGCGACACGCACAAGCCGTCCGGGTCAGCGACGCCGCTCATCGAGAAGATCGTTCCGCAGCAAGCGGCCGTGGTGAACGCACCTCAACCGGAGCCGGTGCAGGAGCCTGCCAAGCCGTTTCCCGTGGGGCCGCAGACCAATGCGTTTGGAGTTCCCTTGCCGGCCGATTCCCACCACGAACAGACGCAGCAGGAAGATTATCTTTGGGGGGTGTAGCGGGATTGGAGTCTGCTGTCCGGGGCCCGCGTCGTAGTTCTCTTTCGCCCCTCCGGGGCTTCCACATTTTTCCGCTCGTTACCCGCGGCTTACGCCGTGGGCTGCATTCTTCCGCCGCTTCGCGGCTGCGTTTCCATTAGACTAATTTCCGCATGCTCCTGAAACTGACGATTCTCCCTGGCGACGGCATTGGGCCCGAAGTTACCGAACAGGCTGTGCTGGTTTTGCAGGCAGCGGCCGAGGCTTTCGGCCATCAACTTCAACTTCAAACCAAGCTCATTGGCGGAGCGGCGCTCGCCGCCACGAACGATCCTCTGCCTGCGGAGACGGTGCAGGCTTGTTTGGCTTCGTCGGCCGTGCTACTGGGCGCGGTGGGCAGTCCGGCATTCGATCACAATCCGGGTCATCTGCGTCCGGAGGCGGGATTGTTGCGCATACGGCGCGAGTTGGGCGCGTACGCCAATCTGCGGCCGGCGGTATTTTTTCCGGCGCTGGAGGATTGTTCTCCGCTGCGGGCGGAAATCGTGCGCGGGACCGACATCATGATCGTGCGCGAACTTCTGGGCGGAGCTTATTTTGGCCAGCCGCGGTCGATTGAGGGCGAGCCAGGGGCACGCGTTGCGGTTAACACGATGAAGTATGGGGAAACGGAGATTGATCGGATTGCGCGCGTCGGGTTTGAGCTGGCGATGAAGCGGCGGCGCAAGGTGCTGTCGGTCGACAAGGCTAATGTT
>JBEKWZ010000493.1:0-3949 GCA_049512555.1 Candidatus Sulfotelmatobacter sp.
TTTTGGCTGCTGAAGTTCGCGACGTAGATCTGGTTAGTGACCGCGTTCACCGCGAACGCGATAGGGTCGCCTCCAGCGGCGACGGTCGTCGTGTTGTTCGTGGCTCCGTCGATCACCGTCACCGTACCGGAGGAGCTGTTACCGTTCGCGACGTAGATCATATTTGTGTTCGGGTTCACCGCCACGGCATCAGGGTTGGGTCCAACGGCAACGGTCGTCGCGCTGTTCGTGGCCCCGTCGATCACTGTCACGTTGCTGTTGCCGGTCGTGTTGTTGTAGTTGTAGTTCGCGACGTAGATCTTGTTCGTGACTGGGTTCACCGCCACGGCCCAAGGATTGGTTCCAGCGGCGACGGTGGCTACCACCGCCTGTGCATCTGCGCTCAGGGATAGTGCGGCGCACATGAGCCCAAGTATGGCGAGCCCTTCAACTGCCTTCATCATTCCAATTAGCACAATGTCGAAACGCTGCTTCAGACCCATTCCAAGCCTCTTCCTTCTTCGGCGCAGACTCACGCAATAATTCCGAAGTTCCCTTGTTCTTTGATCACCGCAGCCTACCGATTTGATCAATTCGGAGCATAGCCTGACCTTTCGTTCTTCCGATAATTACGGACGTAACCGCGTTAGGAATGAGAAGAATCGGCTTTTAGCCACGGTGGTCAAAAAGGGTTTCTCCGCAGCAGCCGCAAGTGAGTGTTGGTGCGCGGCAGGAAGCCGAGGGTGACTTCCGTAATTGGAGCGGTCCCCGATAACGTGATGGAATTCAATGAGGAGAGAACGCAAGTCTGCGCCCGCAGGGGGACGCCCTCATGTTCAGGTACATGGTAGCCGGGCCGTTGCTGCTGGCGGCGATGTCGGCGCAGAACGCACCGACCACGAATAAAGGACGCCTTCTAGATATCCCGGCGATATCCCGGCAAGCGAATGGGTCGATTGTCTCAATAGTCATGTCGGATAAGGATGGCCATCCTCTCGCTCAAGGCAGCGGCTTCCTAATAAGCAGAGACGGCTGGATCGTGACTAATTACCACGTCATCAAGAGCGGTAGCTCTGCCGTCATCAAGCTCCCTGACGGCTCATTCTTCACCGTGGATGGGGTACTTGCATTCGACAAGGACCGTGATGTCGCCGTCATCAAGGCTCGTGGGAACAACTTCCAGATGTTAGCCTTGGGAGATTCCGACCGACTTGAAGTCGGAGAGGAAGTTGTGGCAATAGGCAGTCCGCTTTCGCTCGAATCGACGGTGTCAAACGGTATTGTCAGCGGAATCAGAACCGACAAGGGACGCACCTTTTTGCAGATCACTGCACCCATCTCTCATGGAAGCAGCGGTGGACCCTTGTTCAATATGTCAGGAGAAGTGATTGGCATCACGAGTGGCGCTCTTATTGGTGGAGAGAATCTCAACTTTGCAGTTCCGATTAACGATGCGAAACGGTTGCTCCAGCTGCCAGCACATGCGCTTCTCGCTCTCCCTGATAAACAGGAAGCGGCGGCTATGCCTAAAAACAACGTCACCGCACCCGCAAAGAACTTGAAGACAGATTTACAGCAGACTACCGATTGGTTACATGACTTTGTTGAAGACAACGGTTTCATTGACGATAATTTCTTTCTCCCCCCAGCCAAGGACGAGTCTACCTTTAATTCATACTTAACTTTCAACGGCTGTCACGGCATTATCAAAACGATCTTTAAATCTGAATCCAATCCTTCAGCTAACAGCACAAATACCAAAGCTTTTAACCTCGGTGACATCGACCCAGACACAGTTGATTCTTTATGTGGACAGGCCTGCAGTATTGACTTCAAAACTACGAATTTCAAGAAATTGATTACTCATACTAGGATCAGCTCGGAGTACCCAGACGGTGTGACTTCGCAGGAGGACTGGTCCGGACTTCTTTCGCTGTCGGGGATAACGTCTGGACCCCGGTTCGAGAAGGCATTGAAACATGCCATTGTACTATGCGGTGGGAAGGCGAGTACGTTTTAACCCATCCCGGCGCTGTATCCAGTCGGAAAAATCGTCTAGCCTGACATGGATTTGCTGGAGCTGCCGTGACTCGAAAGATTTTTGCCGCCATCCTTATTTCCTTCTTCGGGCTGACTTTGGCCGCATATCCAAAGGCCGCCGCGCAGCAATCGACAGGTGCTCAGACCATGGAGAACCGACCGAATACCAGCCCCTCGGTTCAGACTATGGAGATGAAGAATGCTCCTTTGGCGAAATGCAACGTGGATCAATCGACTATCGTCTCCGGGCAGGTTCTCCATGTAAGGGTGCGCACTGAAAATGTTCCCGAGACTGCCAAGCTAGAGTGGTCCGCTGATGCAGGCCAAATTGAGGCAGAGGGAAACGAGGCTGTGATAAACACCTCTCGGCTAGCGCCGGGGCCGCATGAAGTAACAGTTCGTACATTATTGAATGGCCGTAGCGTATCGTGCACCGTGACTTTCAGTGTCACGGTTCCACCAACACCGCCTCTTCTACAAGCGGAAAACTATCAGCAAGTGAAAATCTTCTACGCGACAGACAGAAAAGAAACAAAAACGGGAGATCATGCCGAATACACCGCCGACGAAGCTGATGGTGAGCGGGTGGCGTATGGATATGCTCTTGTCAGCATTCCTCGCGACCATCGCATGGGCGAGATGGAGCGCCCGTCGATGTGGAAGCTGGAACTCAGAGAAGACCCTAACAAGCATGTCGTCGTTTTGGACACCGTAGCAGAAGACCAGAAAACATTTCTGCAAGGGGTGCAGAAGCATTTGGCAGATAAGAACGGCAAGGAGGTGCTAATCTTCGTCCACGGATATGACAACACCTTTGAGGACGCAGAAAGGCGGCTAGGACAAATCACATATGACCTTGGATTTGGAGGCGCATCGATTCTTTACAGTTGGCCTTCCAGAGGAAATCCCGCTGCTTACGCGGCTGACGAAGAAAGCGTAGCTTGGAGTACTCCGCATTTCAAGAAGTTCCTTGAATTCGTCGTGCACGAAACAGGAGCCACCACTATCCATATTATTGCGCACAGCATGGGCAACCGCGCATTGGTGGGGGCGTTGAAGCAGATTTCTGATGAGCACCGAACACTAAAGCCGCGTCTTCAAGAAATCGTGCTTGCAGCACCAGACATCAATGTCAGCACATTTGATCAACTAGCGAAGGCGCTGCCCAAAACGGCCAATCACTTCACTATCTATGAATCCTCCAACGACTGGGCTTTGTTTGCGTCCCACATCTATCATCACTTCATTCGAGTGGGCGATTCCGATCCTCACATCAACATCTTCAACGGCTACGATGCTATCGATGCCACCAATGTAGATACAGGACTACTCGGGCACTCCTATTTTGGAGAGAGCAAATCAATTTTGGCGGACATATTTTCGTTGATCCGAGGTAAGCCCAGTCCTGATACCCGGTTTGGTTTGCAGCACGAGTCGTACATCAATCAGACCTATTGGGCTTTTCGGAAATAAGGCTGGCGATGGCCTTGGTCAGGTCAACGACTGCCTTCGCGGTTCCTGAGGGAGATTGGGGATGTTCTGTGCAGGTCGTTCTGGAACATGAAACGGCGGACCCTTGAAATATTGATCCGCCGATTAGCAGGTCACTGCGGTGGTCACAAAGGCTGCCCGCACTCTTGAAACGCCCAAGCCGACCAGAATGCCTTGGATTTTCCCTACCGTTTCCTACCGGAAATGTCGGCTGAGGACGGTCAGATTGGACGTAGCAGCACGACGATTAAGCTCAAGTACCGCAAAACGCTGCATCTTGCTGATGCTGAAGGCTGTGGAAAAGGGATTCAATAAAATCCCCCTCCCGGCACCACACTTTGTCTTCGGCTTCGTTGTTTTCGCATACGTGGCCCCGCTTGTTGTGAGGTTACAACACGCGGCTGAGGCCACAGATTTCTCAGAGCGCAAATTGTCGGCC
>JBEKWZ010000494.1:0-3939 GCA_049512555.1 Candidatus Sulfotelmatobacter sp.
GCAGCAAGCCTTCTTGTTCGCCGCAGGTCAGAAAGAAATATGGAGTCGCTTCCGGATTTGCTGTCCTGATCAAAACAAAAGGATCATTGTCGCGCCGCGTCTGGCTGCCGGCGGACCCAAAAATCGCGTTGTAGTGGCGTGACTGCTGCAGACGCTTGATGGAAAGCGCGCGGCGCGGAACGTCGATGGCAGAGCTGATTCCACCAGCGAAAATGAACAGGCCGGGATGATGCAGCGCCAGGTTCACCGCGCCGAAACCTCCCATGGAGACGCCCACAATCGCGCGGTTCGAACGGCCGGTCGCCACCGGGAACTTGCTCTCCACATCTGTGATGACGTCTCTCACAATGTAATCTTCGTAGCGATCGCGCGGCGGGTCGACGGCATTGGTGTAATACGATGAGCCACCCTCGGGCATTACGAGAACCAGGCCCGACTCGGCGAAACGTGCCACGTCAGAATCGTTGGTCCAATCGCGAAATCCTCCTCCGCCGCCGTGCAGCAGGTAAACCGCATTCAGCTTCGATCCGGGTGCAGCGTCGAGAGGCAGCACGACGCGATACTGCATGTCCCGATTGAGCGCCGTGCTGTGGAATGTAACGTCACGCAAGACCACCGTTGGGGTCAGGCGGGGATGGTCTGGCGGCTGCGCTTCGTCTTTCTTCTTGCAGTTCGTCGAGAGAAGGAGAATGACGGCGAGAAGCACGCGGCCGGAGAAGCGACGCTCGACTGTCCGCATGAGGCAGTGATCATAGCTGAAAAATAGCCTCCTGCGGCCTCAGGCAGCTGTAAGAGTTCTTTCCATGTCAACATCGAGACCGCAAGAATGCCCCAGCATCCCGCGCTTTGCAGTTTCCGAGAAGCGCAAGTCGCACGTATGATAAGGGATTCGATTTTCGGAGCGAGAGATTCCTTGCCCAAGCAGACCTCAAAACCAGCCGCGAGTTCGGCCAAGAGCAAGAACCAGGGTCGAAAGGAAACGGAGCAAACTTCCACCTGCCGCGTCGCCCTGATCGGATTCGGAACGGTGGGCCGCCCGGTGGCAAGAATACTTTGGGAGAACGGCGACCGTTCTCTGCGCCTCACCCACATCTGCAATCGAAACATCGAAAAGAAGAAGCAGTCCTGGGGGTCGAACAAGTTTCCGAGCGATGTCATATGGACCGACGACGTCGACTCGGTGCTGAACTCAGATGTTGATATCGTCATCGAGTTGATCGGCGGCCTCGACCCCGCCGGCAAGATCGTGCGCCGCGCGCTCGAGTCCGGCAAATCGGTGGTCACGGCCAACAAGCAACTGATCGCGCGGCACGGCCCAGAACTTCTGCAACTGGCCACCCGCAACGGATGCCAACTCGAGTTCGGCGCCTCGGTGGCCGGAGGCGTTCCGGTTCTTCCCGCGCTGCGCACTGGGTTGTGCGGAGACCGCCTGCACGGCATCGCAGGAATTCTGAACGGGACGTGCAACTACATTCTGAGCCGCATCGAAACCGCGCGGATCCCCTTTAGTGAAGCGCTCGAAGAAGCGCAGGCTCGCGGCTACGCCGAGGCCGACGCCTCAGAAGATTTGGATGGCGGCGACGCGCGCGCCAAGCTCGCGATCCTCGCGCTGGCAGGACTGCATACGCAGGTCACGCCGGAATCGGTGCGTGCCCGCACCATTCGCGCGGTCGATGCGGTCGACTTTGACTACGCCGCGGAACTGGGCTGCACCATTCGTCAGATTTCGCGCGCCGATTTGAAGGACAACACTTTGTTCGCCGACGTGGGCCCGTGCCTGGTCCCCACTGACTCGCCCTTCGGACGCGTGCAGAGAAATCTCAACCTGGTACTGACTTCGGGCCAGTACGGCGGGGACATGGCGTTTCTCGGCGCGGGAGCGGGCGGCGATCCGACGGCGGTGGCCGTGGTTTCAGACGTGATGTCGGTGGCGCAGAATCTCGGCGCCGCGCCTAAAAAGAGTGGCCCTGGCAAGAAAGACGTTGCCAGCAACGTCTCCACCGGCGAGATCTCTGCGCCGCCCATTAGCAGCGATTTCGAGACCCCATGGTACTTGCGGTTCTTCGTCCGCGATCAGCCGGGAATTGTCGCGCGGCTGGCCCAAATCATGGCCGCACATCATTTGAATATCGACTCTCTGCTGCAGAAACCGGGCTTTGAAAAATCTTCGTTGCCGTTTGTGATTACGCTGGAGCCCTGCCACGATTCCATGCTGCATCCTGCACTACAGGAAATGTCGGGCCTGGAGTTCTCGATCCGGCCGTGCCTGTGCCTTCCCATCCTGCGTTAGTGCGGGTGGGGTTAGCGGGGCTGTGGTGGGAGCAAGAAAATCAGCGCCGGCCGTCGCGATCATTCTGCGTGCGACAAGCCGGCGCCAGCCGAGATTTGTTCCGAGAAAACTACTTCCAGAAGGGATTGTTAAGACCCGCGGGCCGGAGTGCGCTGTCGGTTTGCGTCTCCGTACACGATTCGTCCGAGATTTTCTCGTCGATGAAGCGGGATGCGGGCGGTGCAGTCAATTCCTCTTTCTTGCCGGGTGACGGATTAAAAGGATAATCGGATTTCATGGCCTAAACCTCCATCTTGATGATCTAGTTTCATTTAACACCTCGCCGGCCTGCCGCGGGCAGCAAACTTTCGATGGCTCGCATCGAAAAACCCGCAGGCGCGCGCCATCCGGGACCGCGCCCGACCGCGACAGTCAAGTAAGTCGCAGGAAGTCCTCCCGCGAGATCGCATATAGCTTTTCCTTTTCCTCGGGCGAGCCTTTGGCGCCAGCGATTATCCGATCGAATTTCAGCCCGGCTTTCTGCAGCACGCGTTCCGAACTTACGTTCTCGGGAGCGCATCTGCCCTGGATCCGCGTGAGTTTTATGTCGTCAAAACCGAATCGCAGCATTGCTTGCAATGCCTCCAGGGCCAACCCGCTTCCGCGATATGGCCGCGCCACGTAATAATTAACCTCTCCGCAATATTCGAGCGTTCCCAGTTCGCTCTCGTAGCCGATCCGGCAAAAACTGCAGTTGCCGGCGATCACTCCCGTTTCTTTGAGCACCATTGCCCAGGGCCCCATTCCCCATTCCCGGTACGAGCGAATGCAGAATTCAAGAAACTCCTCTGCGCCGCGCGCCTCATCCCACCGGGCGACATCGGCGAGATCGCCTTCCCGAAACACCCGCAATCGCAGACGCTCGGTCTCAAGTTCACTCATCTTCAGATTCAGCGGCATTTGAACTCGTCTGGTTATCCGAGGACGGGTTAGAGAGTTGTCTCACAACCAGAGATCCTCGTCTTGGAGTTATCATACTCAACGAGTTTCCGATTGATGTCGTCGCCTATTTGAAATTAAAACTCCGAAAACAAATCCCCAGAAAGGCCCTCATGAAATACCGCAAGCTAGGCCGTACCGGTTTCGAAGTCAGTGACATTGCCCACGGGCTGTGGGGCATGAGCGGATGGAGCGGGTCCGACGACAAAGAATCTCTGGCTGCGATGCAGCTCGGCGTCGATCTCGGTTGCAACTTTTTTGACACGGCCTGGGCCTATGGCGAGGGCAAAAGCGACGGCCTGCTGGGCGAGATCATGAATCGCAATTCAGGCAAGCGCCTCTACGCTGCGTCAAAGATTCCTCCCGCCAATGACCGCTGGCCCGCGCTGCCGGAATATAAGTACAGCGACGTTTTTTCGCCGCAACATGTTTTCAAATATGCCGACCTCATCCTCAAGCAGTTGCGTGTCGACACCATCGACCTGCTGCAGTTTCATGTCTGGGATGATTCGTGGACCAACGAGCCCGAATTCCGCTCGACCGTCGAAAAACTGAAGCGCGACAAGTGGATTCGCTTCTTCGGGCTGAGCATCAACCGCTGGCAGCCGGAGAATGGCATCAAGGCCCTGCGCACTGGACTGGTGGATGCGGTGCAGGTGATTTACAACATC
>JBEKWZ010000495.1:0-3923 GCA_049512555.1 Candidatus Sulfotelmatobacter sp.
CTCCGGCCGCGACACCAGTTCCTCCCGCAGTACGCGGACCGATTCGCCGGCCCGTTCGTAGGCCCCGAAAAAAACTTCGCCGCGCCCGCCATCCAGCGCCGCCACAACTTTGCCCTGGGCATGAGTGGCGGTGGCCACCAGTTCCAAGAGAGAGACCGGCACGATGGGCTTGCGCAGAATTTCCGCCAGCGCCTTGATGGCCGCCAACCCCACGCGCAGGCCGGTAAACGATCCCGGGCCGACGACGACGATGAAGGCGCCGATGTCGGCCTTGCTAAAGCCGTGCTTGGACAACAGCGCGGCAATCCGTGGGACCAGTTGTGCCGAGAATGTGCCGCCGGCGAGCGGCGCGACTTCGACGATCTCAGCCTCGCGCAGATCGCGCTCGTCTGCGCGCCCTAGAGCGACTATGCCGTTCGCGCCGGAAGTGTCGGTGAGAAGAAGAAGCATATGGCTGATGTTGTTACTTTATCCGTGAAAATCCGTGGCGACTTCGGTCATCGTTATCCCTGCACCAGTTCGAGCAGAACGCCGCCGGTGCTCGCGGGATGGACAAACACATACTGGTGTCCGCCCGCGCCGATTTTGATCTCCGCCGACACCAGGCGCACGCCGTCTTGTTTGAGCCGCTCGACGGCCGCAGCCAAGTCGGGGACTTTCAGGCACACGTGGTGCAGGCCTTCGCCGCGCTTGGCGATGAACTTTGCGATGGTTGAATCTTCTGAAGTCGCCTCAAGCAGTTCGAGCCGGCTCTCGCCGACCGGAACCATGACCAGGCGGACTTGCTCCTGTTCCACGGTTTCTTCGGGAGAGACGCTGAGGCCGAGCTTTTCGTAAATCGCTTTGGCCGCCGCCAGCGATTTCACCGCAATGCCGAGATGATCGATCTGAGCCATTGAGTTTGCTCGCGTGGCGGCGGACGTATTCGTCCGCCCGCCGTTTGATTCAAGAAACGCCCGGACGAATGCGTCCGGGGCTATGTGTTCATTGCTTTCGCCGCGATCTCTTCCACCAGCGTATACGGATCGCGCTTGTGTTCGGCAACTTCCACAGCCAGCCGGTTCAGATTTCCATCGCCGAGCTGCGCTCGCGCTTTCTCGAGCATTGCGTCGCGCAGCATTTCCACCAGCCGCTCCTGCCAGTTCTCGACGCTTTTTTTCAGCACCAGGTTTTCTTTCTGCAGATACTCTTCGTAACCGGCGATGGCCGCCGCCAGGTCGCTTACTCCGGTTCCGTCGGTGGCAACGGTTTTTACGATCGGCGGCGTCCATCCATCGTGGCGCAGGGCTAATGATTGCAGCGCGCGAATCTCGCGCTCCACGCGTTCCGCGCCCTCGCGATCACTCTTGTTGATCACGAAGATGTCGGCAATCTCCATGATGCCCGCCTTGATGGTCTGCACATCGTCGCCCATGCCGGGAACCAGAATCACGACGGTGATGTCGGCGAGCCGCACGATATCGACTTCATCCTGCCCGACGCCGACGGTTTCAATCAGGATGACGTCGCGACCCGAGGCGTCGAGCACGGTGGTAACGTCGGCCGTGGTACGCGCCAAGCCGCCCAGCGAACCGCGTGTCGCCATACTGCGAATATAAATTCCCGCGTCGGCGAAATGTTCCTGCATGCGGATGCGGTCGCCCAGAATCGCACCGCCGGTGTAGGGGCTGGTGGGGTCGACGGCGACGATTCCCACGCTCTGGTTCTGCTTGCGATACGACCGCGCCAGTTGGTCGACCAGTGTGCTCTTCCCCGCTCCAGGCGCGCCGGTCAGCCCGATCACACGCGCCCGCCCGCTGTGGGGAAACAACGCCTTCAGCAGTTCGGACCACCCTGGCGTGCGATTCTCGACCATGGAAATGGCCCGTGCGAGAGTCCGCACATCCCCGGAGCGCAGCGACTCGATCCAGGACGGGATGTCGGGATGAAGGCCAGTGTTTTCCAAGCGAGCGTTCTTCAAACCAGCGTTCTTCAAGCGATCAGTGTAAAGCAGCAGCCATCAAACTGAAACTGCTGACGCTGCTGAAATCACCGGCGCGAATGAATTACCGAGGTTCATTGCCGGCCGCTCGCCTCCGATGTAGATTGAACCCGACGAATTTGAATCACACTAATTGAGTCCGATCCGGAGAATTTTTTTCGCCCTTGAAGGTCTCTTCGCAAGCCGATCTCTCCACACCCGCCACGGGGGCGAAGTGGCTCGGCTGGCTTCCGCTGCTGGCACTTCCGGCGACTGCTCTTTTGTTCAGCCAGCACGCGCCCGCATGGGTATTCATGTGGGCTTTGTCGTTTTCCATTTTTGCCGGACTGAAGTGGATGACGTGGTGGAAAGCTCGCTCACGAGTCGCTCACAGCGCCGGACGTTCGTTCGCCTACCTTGTGGCCTGGCCTGGAATGGACGCAGAAACTTTTCTCAGCGCGGACAGGCCCGCCGTGAAACCGTCGGCTCGAGACTGGCTCTGGGCGGCCCTCAAGACTGCACTGGGAGTCGCTCTGCTGTGGGCGGTCGCGCGCCGCATCCCGGAACAACAGGCTCTGCTGCGCGGGTGGATTGGATTGTTCGGCTTGATCTTTCTGCTGCATTTCGGCAGCTTCCATCTCATCGCGCTGTTCTGGCAGACGATGGGGATCGCCGCCGAACCCATCATGTCGAAGCCCATCCTCTCGAAAACTTTGAGCGAGTTCTGGGGTAAGCGCTGGAACCTCGGCTTCCGCCAGTTGGCACACGATCTGATTTTCCGTCCGCTGCACAGGCGCATTGGCGTAGCCGGGGCTGGGTTGCTGGTATTTGCAGCTTCTGGGCTCATTCACGACCTGGTTATTTCTCTGCCTGCCCGCGGCGGTTATGGCCTGCCAACGGGATATTTCATCCTGCAGGGCCTCGGTGTGACGCTGGAGCGATCGATACTGGGCCGGCGGCTTGGCCTGCAGAAGGGCGCGACCGCCTGGATCTTTCTGCTGACGGTGACTGCAGTTCCAGCCTTCTGGCTTTTTCATCCTCCGTTCGTGCTGCATGTCATACTTCCCTTCATGCACGCGGTGCACGCTCTATGACGCATTTCTCGGTAGAACGGCTCTTCGGTCTGATCCTCTGGCTGGCCGGGGCCGGACACTTCGTAATCTTGTTTGCCAGCTTTCAGGTGCCGTCGCGTTTGCACTGGAAACAGGATCTGGCGCAACTCTTGCCCTTTAACAGAAAGCTGCTGTGGGTGCAAAGTGGATTCACCGTACTCACCATCATCGCGTTCGGCACACTCACGCTCGCGCTGCACGGGGAACTGCTGCGCGGCGACCGCGCGGCGCTGGGGCTGGCCTGTTTTATTGGGAGTTACTGGACGGCGCGCATCCTGGTCGACGCATTCTATTTTTCGCACCAGGATTGGCCGCAGGGAAAACAGTTCGTCATCGGGCACGTTCTGCTGACTTGCTTGTTCGCGGCGCTGGCGTGCAGCTACTGGGGATTATTCGTCTGGCAGATGTGGCTGAGAGCCTGAGCCGAAACATTTTCCGCTGAGACTGGAGAACAGATCAACGAAGGACTTCTCCTCCCGGTCCGATATCCAGAATTCTGCGGGCGAGCCGGCCGAGCACGGGATATTCGGCCCATTCGCCCTTCCCAGCTTTGATGCCGTACACAATCGCAACTACCACCATAAATACCCACCAGCCCATCATTCCCAGCCAGAGCGTCGGGAAAAGCACAATGAAGGCAGGTGGCAAAGAGCCGTGTTGGGTGGTCGACTGATGAAACGCAAAGCCCGCGATGGCAACGGCAAAGAATCCTCCCATGACGATCATCATGAAGAGAAAGTAGAAGCCCTGCAACAGCAAAACCTGGAGCGCGTGGAAGGAGACAAACCGTGAGTCTCGCTTGACCAGAAAAATAATCAAGGGAGCAATCCATCCACCGACAAGTTGCAGGA
>JBEKWZ010000496.1:0-3922 GCA_049512555.1 Candidatus Sulfotelmatobacter sp.
TCGCGCCACTCGACCCTAGGTCCGAAGTCCGCGTCGTTGGGAAATGAATGGTTCCACGGCCCGACAATCGCCTTGATTGGCGCTTTCGATTTCATCAGCATGTCGGGAACGTTGTCGCGATAACCATCCTGCAGGCCACCGATCAGGAAACTCGGCGTAGTGATCTCACTCAACGGCCGCACCCGGCCGCGCCAGAACGGCCCGTCATGCTGGTGTTTCAAATACAGCAGAGACCACGGCGGAGAATCGAAGCGCGGCCCCAGAACTTTTTCGTCAAGCGAATAATCCGGCGCGCCCACCCAACCCTCGGCCATGTCCATGTTCAATTCAAACTCGTCAACGTGCGCCATGCCGTCGACGTAATGCACGTCGTCATGAAATAACTCCGCGGTCGCATGCACCGCAACAATCGCCTTCAACGCCGGTGGATGCCGCATCGCCAACTGCAGCGCCGTGAACCCTCCCCACGAAATCCCGAACATGCCGACATTGCCGTTCGACCACGGCTGATGCGCCAGCCATGCAATGATCTGTTCGCCGTCGATTTGTTCCTGTTCGGAATATTCCCGCTCGGGCGGAACACCCTCACTCGCGCCAAACCCGCGAATGTCCACACGCACGCCCACGTATCCACGCCGCGCGAAATAAGCATGCTTGGGATAATCTCCCGCGGCCGTGCCATCATCTTTGCGATAAGGCAGATATTCGAGCAGGGCAGGGAACTTCTCGCCCGGCTTCGCGCCGTCCGGCATGTAAAGCGTCGCAGCTAGCCGCACCCCATCCTTCATCGGAATCCACGACTGCTCCATGCGGACGCCATAAACGGCAGGCGACGGCGGCTCACTCGCAAAAATGTTAAGAGAAGAAGAAATAAAGAGAGAGAAAAAGAAAAAGAAGAAAATAGAAGCAGTCTTCGCCAAAGCGGTCTCCCAAGTTGCATGCAAGTCTGGTCGTCGGGTGCCCATTTCTCGCGTACTTTGCGAGAAGTGGGGAAGTGACCCTAGAACTGACTTGGGGTCAATCGTGCGACTCCTGCTCGCGGCGCATGGCGCGCAGATCGATCCCCAGTTGCTCCGCTTTCTTATACAGGTGACTGCGCTCCAGGCCAAGCGTTTTTGCGGCGAGGCTCATATTCTGATGGCTGCGCTTCAGTTCGGCGAGAATCACTTCGCGCTCGAACGACTGCACCCGCTCTGCGAGCGCGCCGGATCCGACGGAGGCCGGCGTCGCCCCCGCACTCGAAAAAGTTTTCGGCAGCGCCATCTGCACCGTTGCCAGGTCAACTTGACCCTCGGTCGCCAGCAGCATGAGTCGCTCCACCATGTTCCGCAATTCGCGAACGTTCCCCGGCCAGGGATGCGACTGCATCTCTGCGATCGCGTCAGCCGTAAACGGCACCGGCTTCCAGCCATTCTGCGTGCACACCTGCGCCGCGAAATGTTCCACCAAAGCAGGAATGTCGTCACGCCGCTCGCGCAACGGCGGCAGCATCAACGGAAAAACATGGATGCGGTGAAATAGATCCTGCCGGAATTTCTCTTCTCTTACACGTGCTTCCAAATCGCGATGCGTCGCCACCACCACGCGAACATTCACCGTGACCGGCTTGTCGCCTCCGATCCTCTCCACTTCGCCTTCTTCCAGTACGCGCAATAATTTCGCCTGCATGTTCAAAGGCATGTCGCCGATCTCATCGAGAAAAATCGTTCCCTGGTCAGCCTGCTCGAACTTGCCAATGTGCCGTCCCGACGCCCCGGTGAACGACCCCTTCTCATGTCCAAAAAGTTCTGACTCAATCAACTCCGCCGGCACCGCCGCACAATTCAGCGTTACAAACGGCCCCGCCGCGCGCGGGCTGCGTTCGTGAATGGTTCGCGCCACTAGTTCCTTGCCAGTGCCGGTCTCGCCGAAGATGCACACCCGCGATTCACTCGCCGCCACGCGCTCCAGTTGCGCCATCAGGCGCCGCATGGCTTCGCCCTTCCACACGATTTCGTGTTTGCCGAGCCGCTGCCGCAGTTGCCGGTTCTCGCTCTCCAGTCGTTGTAGCTTGAGCGCGTTCTCCACCGTAAGCATCAGCTTGTCGCTGGTGATCGGCTTCTCCAGAAAATCCAGCGCCCCCAGCCGCGTCGCCCGCACCGCCATTTCAATGTGCGCCTGCCCCGACATCATCACCACCGGCGCCGTCACTCCTTGCCGCTTCAATTCCTCGAGCAGCGTCAGGCCGTCTTTGCCGGGCATGACCACGTCCGAAAGAATCAGATCGAAATTCTGTGTCTTGGCCAACTCCAGGGCCTTCGCCGCGTTGTCGCAGACCGTGGCTTCGTGCCCCGCCAACCGGAACGCGCGTGACAGCGAAGCCAGCGTATTGGCTTCATCATCGACGATCAAAAGATGCGCTTTCAGTGGCACCCGTCCTCCTCGCTATTTCACCCGCGAATCTGCCCCGCGTCGTGGTCGGCTTGCTGCATCGCCGGAATTCTCTGCAATGCCTCGAGATTCTCCGGCAACTCGACCACGAATGTCGTCCCGCGCCCCGGTTCGCTCTGCACGCTGATTCTTCCCCCATGATCGCTCACCACCGACTGCACAATCGCCAGCCCCAACCCCGTTCCATGCTGCTTGCTGGTGTAATAGGGAGTGAAAATGCGTTCGCACTCCTCGCGCGTCAGCCCGGCCCCGGTGTCGGCTATCTCAATCCTCGCCTTTCCATCGTCCCGCCTGCTGCGCAGACGAAGCGTCCCACCATTCGGCATCGCGTCCATCGCATTCAGCACAAGATTTGACAGGGCGCGACGCACCAAGTCGGGATCGGCAGCGATTGTACCGACATTCTCGTCCAACTCCAGTTGGCAATCGATCGCCGGTCGCCCCGGCGCCAGCAGTTGTGCCTGATAAAGCTTCACCACCCCTCGCAGGATTTCATTCAGCTGCACCGCTTGCAACTGCGGATGTGGCATCTTCGAAAACTCGCTGAAGCGGCCAATGATTGTTTTGAGATTCGAAATCTCAGCCAGCAAGGTGCTGGAACTTTCCTGGAACACTTCATCAAACTGCTCGGGACTTTGTGTCCGCGCGCGCACGAGATTCTCCACCGTAAGTTGCAGTGGGAACAACGGATTCTTCAACTCATGCGCCAGACGCCGAGCCAGTTCGCGCCATGCCGCCACCCGCTCCGTCTGCACCAGCCGCTCTTTCTGCGCCAGCAATTCTGCCGTCATGCGATTGAAAGACTCGGCCAGCTGCGCAATCTCATCGCTGCCGTGCACTTCGACCTGCGTGCCCCATTCGCCTGCAGTGACGTTCTGCGCTGCCCGCGCCAGTTGCTCGACAGGACGCGTCACCCGCGCAGCCGCCCAACTGCTCAGCAGAATCGCCAGTATGATGCCGCCTCCACCCACCAGCAGCGCCGACGCGCCTATACGCCGCTTGAGTTCCACATATGGCCGCCGCGAATTTCCCACCAGCAAAATAGCCAGCAGCGGATGATCGCCTCCCGCCCCTCGCAGCGGGAGCGCGTGAAATATTTCATCATCCGCCTGATCGGCAGACCACGACACAATCCCCGACATTTCCTGGTTGTACTGCCGCACCGCATTGATGATGGGCGCAAACTTCTCAGCCGGCCGGGCAGCGTCGGATCCATTTCCCTGGGCGGACGGATCCAGCAACGAGTCCGGCGAGAAATGATCACTACGATTCTGATAAAGCAGAACGCGCATGTCCGCCGGCAAGTCGAGCCCGGAAAGAAAATTCTTGTCCAGCCGCTGCCCGCCGACCACGTACACCGGATGTTCTCCGATGCGAGTCGCCCGCACCGCGAACAGCCCGAGAGCAGTCGAGTCCTGCAATTCTTCACGCTTCAAAAATGCGTCTTGTCCGTTCAACGCCGTCAGACTCTCAAACCCGGTCTCGGGATAAC
>JBEKWZ010000497.1:0-3920 GCA_049512555.1 Candidatus Sulfotelmatobacter sp.
GGTGAGGAAATTGTCCTGCCACAAGTTGGGTAGCAGTGTATTGATGGCGCCGCCGGCATGCAGCACGGTGTGCTGGCCCACCGCGTAATCCAGTCCCAGCCGCGGTCCCCAGCCGTTCCAGTCCTGGTCATACGGAGGCTGCGGATTGATCAGCACGATCTGAGTGGCGTTGCGATCGCCGTAAGGGACAGACTGGCCATCCGGGCCCAGAAACACAGGAAGCGACGTACGCTTGGTCGCCTCGTGAATGCGGCTGTTCACTTCATAGCGCAATCCGTAGTTGACGGTCAGCTGGGCGGTCGCTTTCCAGGCGTCTTCCCAGTAAAGGTTATAGGCCTCGCGGCGGACGCCGGCTTCGTCGAATTTGTTGCCCGTGGGTGTAATGCTGGCCGCGGCCGTAATGGTGTAGGCGAAAGGTGTCGCGGTCAGCAAGCCAGTCAGAGAGTCGGGCAGGGGACCTCCCACCTGGATGTCGTGGGTGTGGCTCGCCGAAGGAATCTGCACCGGGGAATACGCCGTGCCTCCGCCAAACTCGTACAACCCGTTCGGATTCGTGCCAAAGATCGTGGAATCGCGGTTCGCCCGGATCTCCACTCCCCATTTGAAGGTGTGCGACCCGCGCACTCCTGTCATGTCTTCTTTGAACTGATAAAGGTTGCTGTACGATCCGAAAATCGAACCCGCCGGTGCATTGAAGCTTTGAAACAGACCATCACCGAAAGTGATCCCGGGCTGCGTGTGGTTATTCGTCGGAAACAACGGCGTGCTGCGGATGTATCCGAGGGAAGTCTCTGCCGTGAGATGCGGGGAAATGGTGCGCGTGTAATGCACGCCCGCGTTGCGCTGGTGATCAAAAAATTGCACACCGAAACTCGGATCGATCGCCGTCTGGTCGGGATTAGTGAGCGGTCCGGTGACCTGATTCAGACTGAACCGCGTCAGCAGCGAGGCCCGGTTCGAAATCGTGTGGTCGATTCGTACGGAGAACTGGTCGGTGACTGTCGAGACCTTGGACGACGCGGCATACGTGCGATCGCCGAAGGCGCCCGACGGCTGGTTTGGCAAGGGATACTGGTTGAGGATCGGCAAGACCGCCGGGTTAACTGAAATGGTCAGAGTGTCGCCGGGAAATGTTGTCGTGTCGACGCCCTGCCGCTCCGCTGCAGTCGGCACGGGAATTACCTGCGTCGTGCCAAGTATCTGGCGAAAGCCCTGGTACTCGCCAAAGTAAAAGGTGTGACCGCGACCGTCATAAAGCCCCGGAAGCACGACCGGGCCTCCGTTGGTGAAACCAAACTCATTGCGCACAAACGGTGGGATGCGCTCGCGGCCGGTTGGATCGATATAGTCGAAGTAGTTGCGCGCGTCGAAGGCGGCGTTACGCAAGAATTCGAACAGACTTCCGTGCACCTGGTCGGTTCCTGATTTGGTCACTACATTCGTGAAGCTCGCTGCCCCATGCCCGATCTCAGCCGGCATCACGCCCGAACTGGACTGCACATCCTGAATCGCGTCCACGTTGAAATTGGAAAATGTCGCCCCACCCAGTTCCGGATCGGTGGTATCGAAACCATCCGTGGCGAACACCGTGGCCACGCCGCGCTGTCCATTCACTGCAAACTGCTGGGTAAAATTGGCGGCGCCGTTGGCGTCGGTCATGGTTCCCGCCGCCAGCAGCAGAAGCTTACTGAAGTCGCGTGCATTGAGCGGAAGGCTCGAAACTTCGGTGCTCGAAAGATGTTCACCTCCGCTGGCTTGGGCGGAGGCCGCGGTGCTGGCGGGCGTAATTTGGAGCTGCGTTCCCCGCAAAGGAAGTTGCAACTCGAGCGTTAGTACGGCTGAATCTTTGACGGTGAAAGGAGATGCTGCCCGCCATTCCTTGTCAGCTGTCTCGACTGAAACTGCGTAGGAGCCCGCAGCGATTCCGGCAAACGAAAACTTTCCGTCTGCCCCAGTCGTTGCCGTGGAGTCAGCGCCTCCGGAGGCGGAGTGCAGTTTCACGACGGCCCCGGCAACGCCTTTGCCCGATCGATCTTTGAGTGCACCGTGCCAGGTGGCACTGGAAACCGCAGCCACGACCGGCGCGGCAAGCAGCACAGCCGTCAGGCAAAGAATGCCAAAGCGATTTCCGGGGCGTAAAAGCATGAACCGGGAATTATACGGCGAGGCTTGCAGCGGACGCCGAACCAGCGTGATAGCATTTCCAGGAAGCCTCTCTTCGATCCGGGGGCGATCCGGCGGCCTCATGCCTCGCGTCCGCTCCATTCCGTTTGGCATTGCGTTGCTGGCGTGGATTTTTTGTCCAGTGGCGCCGGCTGCTGAGCCTACTCCCTGGCTCGAAGTTCACTCGGCACACTTCACTGTCATCACCGACGCTGGCGATAAAAAAGGACGCGAGGTCGCGCTGCGCTTCGAGCAGATGCGAGCTGAATTCGGGGTACTCCTGGGAAAAGAACGGCTCAACCAGTCGATCCCGCTGACCATCCTCGCCTTCCGCAACGATAAGTCTTACTTCCAGGTCGCGCCGCTCCTGCACATTCCGGCTATCGCACCCGGGCAGCCCGTGACTTATCAGCCCATCGATGCCTCTGGTTTCTTTCTCGCCGGTGACGATCAGGATTTCATCGTGCTGAACCTGTTCGAAGAAGAATCCTGGCGCGCCGTTGCTCACGACTTCGCCGAAATGCTGCTGAGTTATAACTATCCGCCGGCACAAGGATGGTTCGACGAAGGCCTGGCCGAATACTTCAGCTCGATTCGTGTAGACAACAAGCACGTCGAACTGGGTGGAGATCCTGAGCTTCGTCCTTCGCTCAGCGAGGACTTGCTCGGCAACGAGCATGAGGCGCAGCCGTCGAAATCATTGACTGAATTGCTGGGCGCACAGGTCTGGCTGCCGCTCCCCGACCTTTTTGCGCTCAAGCACGACACGTCAAGCCGCAACCGGGGCTCGCATCACACGCTCTACTATGCGGAGTCGTGGATCGTGATGCACTACCTGCTTCACGAGAAAAAGCTGCCGGAAACTGGAATGTACTTCAATCTTGTGCTGAACCAGCACGTTCCGGTGGAAGAGGCCATTCAGAAGGCCTATGGCATGAGCTCCACGGAAATGGAAAAGGCGGTGAAGGATTACTTCCACGCCCAGGCTGGGCTCTTCACATCGCTCGACGCGGCCCGGGTGACCAACGTGAACCCTGACCGTCCCGCGAGCCCCGTGACTTCCCAACCGATCTACAGCTTTCCGGTTCCCGTGGGGCCCGACGACAACGCGATCACGTCCAAACCTTTGGCGGAGGCCGATGCGCGCGCGCTGTGTGCGGAGGTTGAAATCCGCATCCCTGAACGCCGCGAGCGTGGCCTTGCGGAACTGCAAGCCCTGGCGTCGGCGCCCACCGCGGCGGACAAGAAATTCGAAGCTAAGAAACAAGAAAAACGACCCGGCGAGGATGAGGAGCTGCTTCCCAGCAATGCGATCGGCCGCGAACTCGCGCATCGCGTGCTGGCCTGGGACCACATCGCGCACGGTGAATTCGATGAGGCGGCCACCGAGATCAGGGATGCGGGCGCGCTGGATCCGCAAGATACGTGGTTGCGCTATTACAATTCGGTGCTGAAATACCGATTTGCGCAATCCAAGCGCGCGGACATGCAGGGTCTGCCCAACATGATGATCGACCTGAAGGCCGTGCTGGATTGGTATCCGGAGTTCGCTGCGGCTTACGATCTGCTGGCGCTCGCGCGCAATGAGGGCGGTGGTACTACGGCAGCGTTGCAGGCGGAGCAAGCCGCCATCAACCTGAGTCCGCGCGACGATTTTTATCGCTATCACAAGGCGCAGATCTATGTGGCCAGCAAGCAATGGGACGCGGCAGACGCGCTGCTCGACCGGTTGAAAGCCAGCAGCGATCCGCAAATCG
>JBEKWZ010000498.1:0-3917 GCA_049512555.1 Candidatus Sulfotelmatobacter sp.
TTCCACCGAAGAAAACTTAATTATGTAAACCATGAAAGGCAGCAGACCTAAGCGCGAAATCGACTTCAGAAACTAACGAATTAGTTATTCAATCTCGAAAGGACGTAACTCAAAATGAATGCAGGAACGTGGTTGAAAGACAGCACAATCAAATGGACGCGGCGGCTGGCGGTGCCAATGCTTGCACTGGCGCTGGTCGCTTCGTTCGTTACCTACGAATTCGCAAAACCAGCCTCGGCTCGGGCAGCCGAAGCCGCGCCTTCGGCCGCTCCACTCGACGCCGACAGCGTCGGCGCACTGCTCGCGCTCGACAAAGCCATGGAAACCTTAGCCGCCCGGGTCACCCCCGCGGTCGTCAATGTCACCGTAACTTCACGCACGAAACCCGAAATGACCGGTCACCAATTGCCAGAGGACATGCAACAATTCTTTGGTCAGGGGGGCCAGGGCGGCCCGTTCGGCCAATTCTTCTTTGGCCCGCACTCGCAGCGCCAACCCCAGATCGAGCACGGCATGGGCAGTGGCGTCGTCATCTCGCCCGACGGATACATCGTCACCAATAACCACGTGGTTGAAGGAGCAGTCGACATCCGCGTGACCACCAGCAATCGCCGCGTGATGAAAGCCAAACTCATCGGCACCGATCCCCTGACCGACCTCGCTGTCTTGAAAGTGGACGCGAGCGGCCTGGCCAGCGCTCCCTGGGGCGACTCGAAAGAAGTTCGTCCCGGACAAACCGTGCTGGCGTTTGGCAATCCTTACGGATTCCGTTTCACGGTCACGCGCGGCATCGTCAGCGCCGTGAATCGCGCCAACCCTGACCCGTCGAATCCCAGCAAGCCGGGCGAGTTCATCCAGACCGACGCGGCCATCAACCCCGGTAATTCCGGCGGCCCGCTGGTCGACGCTCGTGGCGAGGTCGTCGGCATCAACACCTTCCTCGTCTCTCCGTCCGGCACATTCTCCGGCATGGGATTCGCAATTCCCACGCAGATCGTCCGCCCCACGGTTGAGACGCTGATCCGTGACGGCAAAGTCAGCCACGGCCACATCGGCATCGGCATTGCCGACATCACTCCCGAGAATGCAAAGTTCTTCGACGAGACCAATGCGATCGGCGGCGTCGTCACACAAGTTGAACCAGATTCACCCGGAGCCAAGGCCGGCCTGCAAATCGGCGATGTCATCACCGAAATCGATGGCCAGAAGGTCAGCGATGCCGGCGAGCTCCAGGTGCTGGTCGGACAGAAACAGCCCGGCTCGAAAATCACGCTCAACGTCCTCCGTGACGGCAAGAGCATGACGATTCCAGTCACTTTGGAAGAACTGGGCAGCCGCAAAGAGGAGGGCCGGGAAGGCTCGCCTGACGGCGAAGGCAAAATGCACTGGGGCATCGGCCTCGGCAACCTCACGCCCGAACTGCGCGATCAGCTCCAGGCCCCCGGTGACATTCATGGAGCCGTGATCGAGCAGGTGCAGCCAGGAAGTTCCGCCGACAACGCCGGCCTGCAGCAGGGAGACATCATCCTCGAAGTGAACCGCCACAAGGTTCAGACTGCGAGCGACGTCCAGCAAGCCCTGGCGAAAGTGCCCAAGGGCCAAGACGCATTGTTGCTCGTCTATTCGAACGGCGGCAACACCTTCCGAGTGCTGCATTCTCCTGAAGGCGCGTAATCAGAAAGTTGGAGTGGGCTGTTTCCGAGACGGCCCACTCCAAACCTTTGTCATCCCGACCGGAGCCGGAGCGCCAGCGACGGCGAAGTGGAGGGACCTGCTGTTCCGTGTGTGCATCACCGCTTTGAAACGGCGCGGCTTTAGCCGATGAGGCGACTCAGGGTCGGCCCGCTCGCGCAATCGCCGGCGCGTTCAAATACCGCCCCGCAAACGTCAGAAACGTAGGCCAGTTCGGCGCCGGAGTATGCCCGCCACTGTGCTGACGAAACGCAACATCTCCGTCAATGAGCGTCGTCTCAATGGGAGGAAACTCGCTGGTCCCCAGTCCCTTCTTGCCCAGCAGCGCGTACACTGGCCCCGACCCCACCGCGGCCAGAAACATTCCCTTCGCATCGACCCAGCCATCGCCATTGGTTGCTCCCGCGCCAACAAACACCGGACGCGGCGCGCACAGCGCGATCAACTCATGCGCATCCTCCGGCAAATCATTTTCGCTGAGCGATCCCGCATATTTTAAAAAGTTGCCCGCCATCCAGTGATACTCTCCGGTCCCCGCCACGTTGCCGATCTGTTCGCCAAAGTTACGCCTAAAAAGTTTGGCCCCGCCTTCGCCCGACGAACTGATATACCCGATGGCAAACCGCGAATCGTAAGCCATCGCGACCAGCGCCGCCTTGCCATAACGCGAATGCCCTTCCACTCCGACTTGCCTCGCGTCCACCGCTTTGTCAGTCTCAAAATAATCGAGCGCCCGGCTCGCCCCCCACGCCCAAGCCCGCAGCGCGCCCCAGTCGTCGAGCCCGCGTGGCTGGCCCTTATTCACCAGACCAATTACTCCCTCCGTCAGTCCTTCGCCGTTGTCTTTTTGTACGCTCGTCGGAATGTATTCTGCGTATCCCCAGCCCTTCGCCAGTACCTGCTGCTGCCACGTCGGCCCGGGGCCCGGCTTCATCATCTCCGGGAAGCGCTTCATCAGCATCGCCAGCACCTCCGGACTCAACCCGAATTCCATCATCACCGGCACTGGCCCCGTCGCAATGGCCGGCGTGGTGAGAGTAAGGTCGATATCTACTTTCACCGACGGGTATGCCGAGTTGTCGACGTGTCCGCTCAATTTCTTGGCGATGACCGGAACGTCGCCGTTCATTTCTTTCGTGGTGCTGACGACTTCCCAGTTCACCTTCGGAGTGATCGTGGGCGCACGCCCATAGATCTCGCGGTCGAAATCCTCGACGATCTCCGGCCGTCGCTTTTTCCACCACGTCTTTGCGGTAGTGACTCTCTTGCCGTTCTTTAGCCGCAGCGGATCGGGGAGCTTCAAATCCGAATTGGCTTTGGACTCGTCGTAATTCGCAGCGTTCGGCGATTTCGGGTCTCCATCCGCCCCCCGCCGCAGCGAAGTGATGTGCAGCAGATCCATCATGCGTTGATGATCCTGCTCGGATGTGAGGTGTGCTGGCTGAGGCAGCCCAACTCCTGGAGCCTGTGCCTGAGAGGAGAGGACGGGGAACGCACCGAGGATCAGCGCAAACCACCCTAGGCCAAGCACAATCGAGTGCGTCTTCAACATGAGCTCCCCGATCCCCGTGCTGTCGTGCAGAGCCAAAGCCCAGCTATGGCCGCTTTGGCGCAGGCTGAGGCGGCGCTGCGGTCGGCGCATTGGCCAGAAACGCCGGATCCATACGCGCAATATCCACGCGAAAACTGACTGTATCCGCAGTCGGAAAAGTCGCTGGTACCCGCTGGGTGACCGCACCGGTAGCGGCCCACTCCGTTCCTCGCTGATAGGTGGTCATAAATCCCACGCAACTCATTGCAGCCACGTCGTGCCCCATCGTCGTGTGAAAGATTCTGCCTTTTCCGTAATTCACAACCATCAGCATCGGTTCATCGCGATCCGTGCCCTTGTTCTCCCCATCGGAATGCGCCGTCGCCAGCACTGTCATATTTTGGCCGGGCCCACGCAGCGTCGCATAAAGTTCGTCGGCTGCGTGCATCCACGCGGTTGGCAATCCTTTCATGATCGGATGCTCTGGTTCCCGCGTCACCACCTGAAAAGGAATGCGCGCGCCATGCGACCCCGCCGGACCTGGGGATGGATCGGAAACCAACTTGCCATCCTTGAAATACCGGAGCGGCCCTGACTTCTCCGATCGATTTCTCCACCCGCCGATCCCAATCATCTGATTCCAGGCCGGCCAATCGGCGAACGCGTTGTCGGCCGCATGCACTACCACCAGTCC
>JBEKWZ010000499.1:0-3909 GCA_049512555.1 Candidatus Sulfotelmatobacter sp.
GGAGAAGATCGCGATTGACCTGGGGATAGTTGCCGCACATCAGGTCGCAGGAACGAAACAGGGAGACGACGTGATCGAGCAGGCCTCCGATGTAGGCGTGGTGGAGAGTTTTGGCGGCGGGCGCGTTGCGGTAGGCGGCGGCGATTTCCGGATCGGCCATGAAGGCCTGGACCAGCGACTTAAGATGCGGATTCTCGAAAGTGGCGATGTAGTTCGCCAGCGTCCGCCACAGTTCGTCGACGTCTTTGGTGGTCTTGGGAAGGTAGTCGGCGAAGTCGATTTCGGATTCGCCCAGCTTGCGCAGCTTGTGGATGGTGAGTTGAAAGCGGTTTTTGTACTTGTTGATCAGGCCTTTGATTTTGAGGAAGTCATCCTGCTCAAAAGCGTCGAGAACTTCTTCGACGTTGTCCCACATTTTGGCTTCGAGCTGGCCGCTGCGGTCGCCGAGAGTGAGCGCCAGGTAAGGCTCGCCCGTCTTCTTGGGCTTGATCTGTTTACCGACGACGACGAAGCTCGAGGTGATGACCTTGTTCTCGTGGCGCGCGCAATCGCCGATGTAGAAGTCTTTCACGGGTGTATGAGTTTGGCCGTCTGAGTATAAAGCACGTGCCGGCCGCGGAGACTCAGAGGAAGCCCAGCTTTTTCTTTTTCTTCTTGAGCTTCTTGGCGTCGGCTTCCTTGGCGGAGGTGGTTTCGACGGGCTGCGTCTGGTTCGGGCTTTCTCCGGTGTCGACGTAGCCCGGGGTATATTGGATGTAGGCCTCTTCGCGGAGTTTCGTGAGGTAGGCGCGCAGAGCGGGCTGCAGCTTCTGGTAGTAGAGCGCGTCTTGAATTTTGTCGTGAACATCCTTCATCGGAGGGATGCCGGCTTGCTGGTGATCCTCGACCTTCAAGATCACATAGCCCTGCTTGGTGCGAATGACGTCGGTGACGTCGCCGGATTTCATGGCGAAGGTGCGGTCTTCGAGCTCTTTGGCGAGCTGGCCGCGCTTGAACATACCGAGCGCGCCGCCGTCGGCGGCTGAGGGGCCATCGGAATTTTTCTTGGCAATATCTTCGAAACTGGCGCCGCCACGAATCTGCTTGAGTAAATCGTTTGCCTTGGCTTCGGCGGCGCTGAGAGCGGCGTCATCCACGACAGGTGGGGCGGTTGTACCCACGGCAGGTGCAACGGCCGGATCAGTGGCTGCAGGCACCGCGGCGGGTGCGGCTGCTTTGGGTGCAACCAGAATCTCGCTGAGCCGGATGAACTCGGGCTGTTCCATCTCGCTCTTGTGTTCGTCGTAGAACTTCTGCTGCTCGTCTTTTGTGACCGAGAGATGAGCGCTGACTTCTTCGCCTATCACTCTGCGGGTGATGATCTGGTTGCGCTGGGTCTGCTTGAAATCTTCCCAGGAGATGCCCTGTTTGGTGGCTTCCTTTTCGAGATCTTCGAGAGAGTCGAGCTTCATATCCTTGCGCATCTGGTCGAGTTGCTTGATCAGCTCGGTGTCGCCCAGAATGCCGAGATCTTTGCCTTTGTCGATCAGAAGCTGCTGGTCGATCAGATCGCGGAGAACGTCTTTTTCACGTTCCGCGTAGACGGCGTCGGGATCTTTGGAGTTCTGCTGTTTGACTTCGTCCCGGAGCTGGTCTTTGCTGCGGTCATACTCCGAACGCGTGATGATCTGGTTGTTAACGCGGGTGATAATTTCCTCGACTACTTGACCGTTGGATGCTGGGGCAGCTGGAGCAGGAGCTGGCACGGAAGCTGAAGCCGTAGAAGCCGGCGCAGCGACCTGTGCGGCCACCAGGGCGGGCAGGCCCGTGAAAATGCTCAGAACGAAAGCAACAAGAATCAGGCAAAGTTTCTTCATAGGATGCATTGGCCACCCACGCTTCCTGGGATTGCGGGCACAGGGTGGGCTCGGGCCGATGAAGCATTTTACTCCTTTCGAGCGAAACCCCGCCGGTGCGACTCTTGGTTGGACGCCTGAGAGGGCGGGAAAGTTGGCCGGGCGGGGCAAGTCAGACGGTGCGAACCAGGGCGAGAGCGGTGCGGTCGTCACACTGAGGGATCTCGCCGCCGAACGTACCCGCAGCATTCAGGACGGAGGAGCAGAGATCCGCGGCGCCGGTGGCTGGGGCGGCCTGCAAAAGCTGCTTGACGCGTTCCAGGCTGAATTCCTCGGCGGAGCGTTCGTGGTGACCCTGGCAGGTGACCACTCCGCGGGAAACCAGTAGCAGAGCGGCGCCCTTCTCCAGGCCCACGGTGGGAGCGTCGCAAGTCGCGTGGGAAAAGAGTCCCAGCGGCAAGCCGGTCGAACCGAGCTCGGTGATGCCGGTATGGTCGCGGAGCAGGGCGGGCGTGTGTCCGGCGTTGGTGTAGCAGAGCGTGCCGAACTTCTCGTGATAGCAGGCGATGAAAGCCGGGCAGGAGTGGACGCCTTTACAGTCGTCGATGAGGCCGCGATTGATGCGAAGGCAGAGTTGCGTCATGGCGTCGGATTCGTTGATATCCGCGAGCGAGAACAGCTCAGTTCCGACGTTGCGAAAAATCTGTTGCGCGGCAGCCAGGATGGCGCGGTTGTCCGGGTGGAGGTCGGCCACGTCGAGCAGGCCGAATAGGATGCGCTCGGGGCCGACGCGGAGGGAATCATAAAAATCTCCGGCAATGCGCTTGCCCACGAACTGAGCCGCGATCTCTGCGCCTTCGATCTTGGGAAATACCGTGGGGACGGGCTCGGCCGGGGCGGGAACTACGTCGTGAGAGTGAAAGAGGGAGTGCATCGCAGGCAGGCCCAGAGGCGAAGCTAGCACAATGAGAGGCGTGGGGCAAACTGACGCTGGGAGGTGGGCTACTCGCCGTACTTGTCGGCGAGATAGCGGGCCAGGTCGGTTTCGAGTTGGCCGTAGTCGGAGTGAATGGTCGCGCGTAGAGCGGCTTCGGTGGAATTGCCCTGGCTGAGGCGCTCAAGGATGCGTTGAATGTCGCTCATGCCGTAGGAATCGTTGATGTACGACACGGCGGCCAACGATTCGGCGTAAGCCACATAGGCCTGAACCCCGGAAAAATTCTGGAAGCTGCCTTCGAGCGCGTTCAGCGGGATATTCTGCTGCGCTTTGTAGAGCAGGGAGAGCTGGTGTCCATCGCCGCCAAGGCTTTTGGGTTCGAGGAACTGGGCAATGCCCTCGTGCAGCCAGGGTGGGCAGCGTCCGCCGGAGAGCTGAGTAATAAACGAATGAGCCAGTTCATGCTTGAGAACGTGCGCCAGTTCCGAGGTCATGGAGCTTAGCCCGCTGACCGGAATGCGCAGCTTGCCGTCATTGATTGCCCCGGACCAGGTGGGGGCGTGGGTGACGTCGAAGAAAGCTTGCTCGGTGTAGAGCGTGACCAGAATATTGTCGCGGGGCGGATTGCCGAGATCGCGAACCAGGTCGTCGTAGTCAGATTCGAGCGCCTGCAGGATTTGTCCGCGAAGGGCTTCGGACGTTTGTTTGCCTTCATAATGCAGAGTGAAATGAGTGCTTTCGCCCGAGGTGAAGTCGGACTCAACCGTTTGCTCGCGCTGGGCCTTGGCCAGAAACTGCTGCACCGTCGAGTCGGGGCGCAGTTCGAGGGAACGCTTCCAGGAGGCGACGGCCTCCTTGGTGTGATCGGAGGCGAACTGCGCGTAGCCGAGCATGGTGTAGGCGTCAGGTGAATTGGGCGCGGCCGCGACGGCGCGCTGGGCGTAGGGCAGCGCCTGGGCGGCGTTTCCGGTGCGGACCAGCAATGCCGAGTAATAAACGAGGATGGTCGAATTATTGGGCTGGAAGCGCAGGGCGCTCTCGAAATACTGCCGGGACTGCGCGATGTTGCCGTGTTCGAATTCGTATTTGCCGGCGATGAAGTCGGCAGTCGCGCTCAGCTCGGCGTTGCCCTTGTTT